>DASWGE010000429.1:0-15040 GCA_036393895.1 Streptosporangiaceae bacterium
CTGCGCGCTGGCCGGGGACGACCAGACCGCACTCGTAGGCCATGACGACAAGCTGCGCGCGGTCGCGGGCATCGAGCTTGGTCATGATGCGGCTGACGTGCGTCTTCGAGGTCAGCGGGCTGACGTACAGGCGCCCGGCGATCTCGTCGTTGGATAGGCCGGCGGCGACCAGCGTCATGACCTCGCGTTCTCGCTCTGTGAGGCCGTCGAGCTCGCGGCCGGTCGCGCGGTGACTGTCCGGTCGGCTGGCCAGATCGGTGATCAGCTTCCTGGTCACGCTGGGTGACAACAACGCGTCGCCGCGGGCGACCACGCGCACCGCCTGGATCAGCTCGGCTGGCTCGGAGTCCTTGACCAGGAAGCCACTAGCTCCGGACCTGATGGCCTGGTAAACGTACTCGTCGGATTCGAACGTCGTCAAGATGATCACCCGCACGCCGGCCAGGTCGTCGTCGGCCGCGATCCGGCGGGTGGCCTCGAGGCCGTCGACGTTAGGCATCCTGATGTCCATCAGGATGACGTCGGCGCGGTGATCGCGGGCCAGCTCCACGGCCTGGGCGCCGTCGGCCGCCTCGCCGACCACCTCGATGTCGTCAGCGGACTCGAGCAGGATCCGGAACCCGGCTCTGATCAGCGACTGATCGTCGGCGAGCAGCACTCGGATCATCGCGAGACGCCTTTCTCGGCGGCAGCAGGCGGGGTTGCGTCCGCCCGGGGACCGTCCTCGGCCGGGTTGGCTTGCTGCGCCCGCTCGGCTGGCTGGCCCGGGTTGGCTGGCCGGCCCAGGTTGGCTGGCTCGTCGGTCCGGCCGAACGGGAGGGCCGCGGTGACCGTGAACCCGCCGCCTGGCGCTGGGCCCGCTTCGAGCGTTCCGCCCGCGGTGGCCGCACGTTCCCGCATGCCGACCAGCCCGTGGCCGGAACCAGGTTGCCCGGGGCCTGACTGCCCGGGGCCTGACTGCCCGGAGCCGTGCCCGTTGGTCACTTCCTTAGCCCTTACCGCCGGAACCCCACGTCCGGTGTCGGCTACCTGAATCACGAGCGTACCGGCGCGGTAGGTCAGCGACACTGTGGCAGTGGCCGGGCCGGCGTGCCGGATCGCGTTGGTCAGGGATTCCTGGGTGATCCGGTAGGCCGCCAGATCGACGCCGGCCGGCAGCACGGCAGGCTCACCGGTTACAGTCAGCGTGGTTGGCAGGCCGGCCTGATTCGCCCCGGCGATCAGCGCGTCAAGCTGGGCCAGCCCGGGTGCGGGCGCGGTCGGCTCGGTATCGTCGGCCTGCCGCAGCACGTTGAGGATGGCGCGCAGCTCGCGCAGGCCGTTCTTGCTCGCCGCCCTGATCGCCTGCAGGGACTCGGCCGCCGCGTCCGGGCGCTCGGCCAGCACCATCGCGGCGGCGCTGGCTTGCACGTGGATGGTCGACATCGTGTGCGCGACGACATCATGCAGCTCGCGCGCGATCCGCAGCCGTTCCTCGTCAATCCGGAGCCTGGCCTCGTCGTCGGCGCGTGCCTGGATCGAGGCGACGAACGCCCGCCGATTGCTGACCGCGATCCCGCCAAGGCACACGGCAGCGAACAGCACTGGCAGAACGACCACCGTGCCGCCGGTCGCGGTCCCGAACGGGTTGCTCGTCGCGGTCGCGGCAAGCAGCGCGGCCAGAGTCATGCCAGAGATGGCCAGTGCCCGCCGGACGCTCATGTTCGTGGCCACCGCATAGACCGCGGCAGCCGGGGCGAGCAACGCCGCACCGTTGACATAGCCGAGCAGCGTGTAGCCGAGCACGGCCGCCGTGGACACCGCGAGCACGCCCAGAGGCCACCGGTTGCGCCAGATCAGAACTATGCTCGCGAGACCCACCAGCAGCAGCGCGCCGACCGACGGCTGCGGGATCGGCCCGTGGAACTGGACCACATCTGCGCGGTTGTGCGGATGCCCCTCGCCGTAGCTGCCCCACACCGTTATCGCGGTCAGGAACCCGGCAAACACGACATCGCGGGCAGGCAAGCGTCGCCACCACTGCCATGCGCGGCGAACCCAGTCCATGCCCGAAGACTAGATCCTCTTCGGCGGGTGGTCGCCATCCCCGGGTTGACCTTCCGGATACTCCAGCGGGAGTACTCGCCCCGGCTTCGTGCTCTCCGCGTGGTATGGCCAAGTGTCACCGCACGCACGACGACGCGGAAGGCCGCGAACGGCAGCCTGGTGCGTGGCTGGTGGACCGCCCACCAGCGCAGGACCACGGGAGATCTCGATGCCTTCCCTGACTCGTTTCGTGCTCCGCCACAAGGCGCTCGTGGCGCTGTTCTGGCTGGCCGTCACCGTCGCGGGCGTGATGACGGTCGGCGGCACCACGCACCGGATGACAAATAACTTCTCGATGCCAGGCCAGGCATTCAAGGTGGACAACCAGATCGTCCGGACATACGGCAACGGCGGATCGCAATCCCCGTTCGTGCCGGTGCTGACGGTCCCCGCCGGCCAGCGGATCAGCGACCGCGCGGTCGCCGCGCAGACCGGCCGGATCTTCGCGGCCGCGACGGCGGCGCTGCCGCACGCGCGGGTCGCCGACTACGCGACCACCCACAACCCCGCATTCATCACCAGGGACGGCCGGTCCACGTTCGCCTTGGTCTACACGCCTCCGGTGACCGGATTCGGCGGCCCGAGCCTCGGCCCGGTGCTGCAGCACACACTGGAGCACGCCGCGCCCGCCGGCTGGAAAACCGGTGTGACGGGGACGGAGCTGCTCGCCAACGGCAAGGCCGCCGCGTCGAACAAGGGCACGGGGATCATGGTCGAGGCCATGATCGGGGCGCTCGGCGCGCTGCTGATCCTGGCATTCGTCTATGCGAGTTTCCTCGCATTGCTGCCGCTGCTGATCGGCGGGATTTCCGTGATGGCGACGTTCCTCGTCGTGGGCGGCCTGACGGAGATCACGGACATCAGCCAGATCGTCGAGTTCCTGATCGCGCTGATCGGCCTCGGGGTCGCGATCGACTACTCGCTCCTTGTGGTGAGCCGCTGGCGCGAGGAGCGTGCGGCTGGCCGTGAGAACGCCGATGCTGTGGTCGAGGCGATGAACCACGCGGGCCGCGCCGTTGTCTTCTCCGGCCTGACGGTGGCGATTGGGCTGCTGTCCATGATCGTCCTGCCCGTCCCGATGCTGCGCAGCGTCGGCTACGGCGGCGTGCTCGTGCCGCTCATGTCCGTGCTGGTCGCGGTGACGTTGCTGCCGGTGATCCTGGCGACCGTCGGGCCGCGGCTCGACTGGCCGCGGCTGCGCACCGAGCGCTCGGCGAGCCGGCTGTTCTCGGCCTGGGCGCGCGGCGTGTACAAGCACCGCTGGGTTGCCGCGCTGGGCGGCTTGGCCGTCATCGCCGCGCTGATGCTGCCTGCCCTGTCCCTGCACCTGGGCGAGCCGGGCAGCACCTCGGAGGCCACGTCGGGCCCGGCGCACGACGCGCTGATGACCCTGACCCGCGGCGGTATACCGTCCGGCGTCATCACCCCGGCCGAGGTTCTGACCTCGTCGGCTCCTGTCAGCGGTCCGGCCAGCATCGCGTCGGTCGCCGATTCGGTCGCCGCGAAGGCGACGCGGGTCCCCGGCATCTACGCCGCAATGGCCCCGTCGACCCCGGACTATCAGCACGCGGGTACGGCCATCGTCACCGTCATCCCGCGGACCGAGAGCTCTGTCCCTGCTGGCCAGCAGACCATCTCCCAGCTAGAACAGGCCCTGGTCGGCCAGCCGCATGTGGTTGGCGTCGGCGGGGACGGGGCATCGCTGATCGACTTCGACCACGCAGTCTACGGCGATTTCCCGCTGATGCTCGCGCTCATCGGGATCGCTACATTCCTGCTCCTTACCAGGGCGTTCCGGTCGGTGCTACTGGCGGCGAAGGCGGTTGTGTTCAACCTGATCTCGCTCGCTGCCGCCTACGGGGTGCTGACCTGGGTCTGGCAGGACGGCCACGGCTCGAACGCGCTGTGGGGGATCCCGGGCACCGGCGCCATCACGATGTGGGTGCCGCTGATGGTGTTCGCCTTCCTGTTCGGGCTGTCGATGGACTACGAGGTGTTCATCCTGACCAGGATCAGGGAGGCCTATGACACCACCGGTGACGCCCGCGCCGCGGTCACCGAGGGACTCGGCAGAACGGGGCGGCTGGTCACCAGCGCCGCGGCGATCCTGATGCTGAGCTTCCTGTCCATGTCCACTGGCCCGCAGACTGACCTGAAGATCCTGGCCACCGGGCTGGGAGCGGGCATCCTCATCGACGCGGTGGTGATCCGCTGCCTGCTGGTCCCCGCGATGGTCGCGCTGTTCGGCCGCGCCAACTGGTGGATGCCGTCTGGGCTCGCCAAGGCCCTGCGGGTGCCGACCCCAGCCGCGGTTCTGGCCGACGCCGGAGCCGCCGGGCCGATCGCGGGCGAACTCAGCCTGACCGGTTCCCGGTAGCTGTCCGCCTCATCGCTCTCGCCGGGCCCCATCTTGGGCCCGGCGAGAGCTTTTCGCGCCCTTGAGACCGGATAAGGACCGCGACTTGCGGAGTTCAGACGGTGACGGTGAGTGGGAGGACAGGGGTTCGGCGGCGGGGCGAATCCGGACTCCGGCCGAGAGTCAGCGTCGCCTCGACGCCCCAGCCTCCGGCGGGCACCGTGTAGCCGAGTTCGGGCTCGAAGCTCGCCGTCCCGATCAGGAGCGGGATGCGCTCCGTCGCTCCTGGCGCGACCGCGAAAACGACCAGCGGCAGGGTCTGCGCGCCTGCGAATCCTCCCACGACCTGCTCGGTCTCCGGCTCCACCACTACGGCAGTGACCGCGCCGTTGGTGGCTACCTTGATTTCATCCGATGAGCGATTGCGCACCAGCAGGCCGTGCCGGAGCGTGTGCCCCGAGCGGACGACGGCCGGGCCATCCAGTTCTGCGGCTGCCTGCCCCGGGTCGAGGGGGTCAGCGCGCCGCCGCAGCGCGGGGCGCGGTTCGTGCGCTGCGCCGGGCGGGAAAGGAAGGGCGCCCACTGTCAGATGGACATCGCCGCCGAACTGATCAAACAGGTCAGCCGCGGTCGAGGCGGCCCATGGCGCGAGGTGGATCGCGAACGGCGGCTGCCTGCCCTCATCGCTGCCGGGATCCGGATACCCGAGCAGAGCAGTCGGCTGCTCGTTGCTAAGCCTCGCGATGACGCGCTTGAGATCGTCCCAGACCGCCATACTCTCCAGGCTAATCCCTAACGCCGCAGCCTTGTCTCACGCGGAACGCCCGAAGGGGTTGAGCAGTCGAACGTCGCATCTCCCGAGGTCGGCCGTGTTGCGGGTCACGAGAGTCCAACCGCGGCACCTGGCTGTCGCAGCAAGGAGGCCGTCAATAACTGGCAGCGGATCGGGGACGTTCAGCCTGCCCCAGTCCTCGGCTATTCGAGCGTCCACGCCTACGATGCGATCGGTATAGGTCGTTCGCAGTCCGGCCAGCCAATCCTCGAGCGCCGCCGCTTGCGCGGGGTCCTTCCGGCGGAGTCGTTCGATGCCAATCCTGATCTCGCCGATCGTGAGAGCGCTTATGAAGATCTCGGCTGAGCTCACGGTCTCGAACCAGGCCATCAGCTGCGCGTCGGGACGTGGCTTCCAGAATTCCGAAATCACGTTGGTATCAAGAAGAAAGGTCATCCTTCACTGGCCCATTCGATGGTCCTGGGATAGTCAGCGGCCCTTTCCAGTTCGAGGTCGTCAAACCGTGGGCCAGACAGCAGGTAGTCCTTGAAGTCTGCAACTTCGCCCTTGAGATGCCGGTAGTCCGCAATGTCAATAACCACGGCCACCTCACGACCGTGACGGGTGACAAATTGCGGTCCCTCGACATGAGCGACCCGCAGGAGTTCACTGAACCGCTGCTTGGCATCCTGAACCTGCCACGGCATGTCGACCTCCAGAGGCTAGACGACAATACTGTCTAGACCGTCTAGACAGTACTTTAGCACCTGTCTCCAGCGGCTAGACCCGCTCCCGGCGCGCGCTGATCCTGATCTTGTCCGCCTGGTACTCGCCCGGCCTGGGCGGCCGCGTACGCGTCAGCTCGGGCACCAGTCCGCACTCGCGGAGCCTGTCTGCTAGCTCCGCGGCAGCGTACGTGCTGAGCGCGACCCTGCCGCGGGCAAGATCGAGCCATTCCTCGCCGCTGCCGCCGTGCGTGATCACCACGAGCACGCCACCGGGCTTGAGCGCCGCGCGCAGCCCCGCGAGGGCGCCGTTGAGACGCCCGCGCGGAAGATGGTGCAGCGAATACGAGGCGACCGCGCCTGCGCAGCTCGCCGGGCGCAGCGGCAGGGCCAGCAGATCGGCAGCGATCAGTTTCGCCTGCGGCACCAGTCGCGCCGCTGCGGCCAGCATGCCGGGAGCCAGGTCGATGCCGATTGCCGTCCGCCCGCGGCGGATCAGGAATCCGCTGACCTGCGCAGGCCCACAACCGACGTCAAGGAGAGGTCCGTCAGGAAGGTCGGCGAGCGCGGCGTCGAGGAACTCAGTGTCGGAGTCGTGTTCGCGCAGCTCGGCGCCGAAGCGGACCGCGTAGTCATCCGCCATGCCTTCATAGACCCGCTGTACCGCTTGCATGTCATAGCCGTCGTCTTCCGCGTGATCCACCAGCGCTCCTCCAGGAATCGGCGTCGTCCAACCATGTTGCGGGCCGCAGCGCGCCCGCGCCTATTGCCGCCGGTAGGCAGACAGGAAAACGCCAACCGCCGTGTCGGCGTGCTGGTTCATCTCGGCCGGCGTCAGATCGTGTCGCGCGACGAACGATTCACGTCAAGTGGTCGTGAGCCGTTCCCTGACGCGCGAACACGGACAGGCTAGGATCTCATCCATGCGGACTGAGCGCCGTACAGCGGTCGCAGCGCTCATCGCGCTGTGCGGAATCGCGATCGCGGTCGGAGCGCTCCAGACCTGGGTCAGCGCCCGCGGACACCGGCCGAGCTCGGGGATACGGCACACGGCGATCGCCGGGGTCCTGCACTTGCATTATCAGTCCACTAGCTCGTTCACGAATTCGTTCGCCATGGTCGTCATCGTGGCCGGAGCGCTAGTGTTCGTCGGCGGGGTGTTCGCGTCCCGGCTGCTAGCGGGCTTGTTCTCGCTCATCGCTCTCGCGGCAGCCGGCGTGTGGATCGGGCTCAACGCGACGCACTACAGCACGACCTCGCTGACCTACTCGGACTTGCGCCTTGGTGCCTGGCTGGCTATCGGCGGGAGCCTGATCGGGCTGTGGAGCTCGTTCTTCTTGCGCCGCCGCCAGACGTGAACAACCACGCTCCCGGGACGGTGATGCAGCCCCGCATGACCGTCACGGGCTTCGTGCTCGACTCGTCCGACGCGAGGGAACTCGCTGCCTTCTACCGCAGGCTTCTCGGCTGGCAGACCGGGGCGGATGAGCCGGATTGGGTAACGTTGCGCGCTCCGGACGGTGGTACCGGGCTGTCATTCCAGACAGAGAGCGCATATGTCCGGCCAGCATGGCCCGCCGGTCCTGGCGACCCGCAGATGATGGCGCACCTGGACGTAAAGGTCGATGACCTCGAAGAGGCTGGAGCGCACGCCATCGCCGCAGGCGCGACGCTGGCTGACTTCCAGCCGCAACCGGACGTCCGGGTTTATCTGGACCCGGCCGGACATCCGTTCTGCCTGTGGATTCACGTCGGCGAGTGATTCAGCTTGAGCGAGCCGAGCTCGCCTGCACCCTGACATCCGAGCCGTGCCCGGCGCGACCTGGCGGCCAGGTCCCGAGCGGCTTGCCGATCTCCCAGTGGTGGCCGAACGGGTCATGGATCCGGCCAAGGAGCCAGCCATGCTCTTTCGCTGCCGGGTACACCAGTGTGGCCCCGGCAGCGAGCGCTCGGTCGATGGCCGCCCGCGGGTCATCCACGATAAGCAGCATCCTTGTCGTCGATCCGCCGACCGACTCGGGGCTGAAGTTGCCGTGCGCTGGAGACTCGTCGGCAACCCAGAACGACGCGCCCTCGATCGACATCTGCGCGACCACACTCTGGTTGTCGGCGGTCCCGCCGACCTGATACACGACCTCGGCACCGAACGCCACCCGGTAAAAGTCCAGCGCCGCCAGGCCGCCCCTGACCGATAGCTGCGGCAGGAGGCTGACCAGCTGCTGTCCGGCCCGCTTGCTGGTGACTGCCATGGGTGCTCCTTCCGCCATCACCGCCAGACTAGCGGCGCAGCGCCGACGCGGACGGGATGCCGTTGATCACGACGATCACGACGATCACGACCAGCGGACCTTCACCTGGTCAAGGAATAGGTCGAGGACGCCGCCGTCGCCGTCCATCGAAAGGCCGGCGGGCGATCTCCGGCTCCAGAGCGCAAGGTAGAGATCATCAGCGCCGCCTGTAAGGACGCAATCGGCCCTCGTGCTGCCGTCGCCCGGCGTCGTGTCCACGCCATCGCGTCCGATCGTGACCAGCCAGTCGCCCGGCGCGTCGATGCATCGCACCCGCAGCAGCCGCGCCGGGTCCGAGCGCAGCCGACCGCCAGGCCTGGTGATGAAGCACTCGAGCAACTCGGCGATGCCGTCCGCCGCAAACGGCGCGGGGAACGGTGCCACGGCCCGGTTCGCCGCCAGCTCCGCATCGACGCCGTGCACCGACGTCTCATGGGCCTGACGGCGTGCCCACATCGCCAGCGGTGATGGCGCGGCAAGGAACGTCCAGCACGTCAGGTCAGGATCGGCGGAAGACAGGGCCTTGACGAGCGCATCGAGCCCATCGGCGAACCAGCCGATCAGGTCGGCATCAGCGGGCCACGTTCCGACTACCTCGTCGAGATCGACTCGCCACGCCTCGGTCCGTGCTGTGCCTACGATGCTGGCCGCCCAGCGGTGGACCCCGCCCTGATGCCTGACCAGGTCGCGCACGTCCCAGCCAGGGCAGCTCGGCACGGCTGCGTCCGGGCCTGCGTCGGCCGCGGCGGCGGACAGCCGGCTTCCCGCACTACGTAGCGCGTCAATGTGCTCGGTGATCTCCACGAACGGTCATTATGCCGGGCAGCGCAACCTTTCGCCGCTGTGCTGGTCTGGCTCGCTGACCTGAGGATCGCTGCCGTGCCGCAGGAGAGTGACCTGCGCCTGCTGGCCAGGGGCCTCGCCTCAGTCTGCTTAGATCACTTTTCATGCAGAACCAAACGCTCATCGAACGTCTGCGCGGTAACGAGACTCTTTACGGTGGCTGGACCGTGACCGCGGACGTGATCGCCGTCGGCGCCGTGGCGGCGGCCGGCGTGGACTACGTGGTGATCGACCTGCAGCACGGCGGCGCAACCGAGCACGATTTGCCGGCCATCACCACGGCCATCAGCCATGCCGGAGCGACCCCGGTGGCCCGAGTCAGGCACGCGCACCCTGCCGACATCGGCCGGGCACTCGACCTGGGCTGCGCAGGCGTCATCGTGCCCAACGTGGAATCGGCCGAGCAGGTCAGGGCCGTGGTCGGTGCTTGCCACTATCCGCCCGCCGGATATAGATCTGCCGGGGGTGCGATGACCAGCCCGGGAGGGCCGTTCTGCCTCATCATGGTGGAATCCAGGGCCGCGCTGGCCGACCTTGACAAGACGCTGGCCGTGCCGGGCGTTGACGGCATCTACGTCGGGCCGAGGGATCTGTCCTTCTCGCTCGGTTGCGAGCTCGCGCCGGGCGACCCCGTGTTTTGGGCTGCGCTCGAGCAGATCTGGGACGCGTGCCAGGCAGCCGGGAAACCGGTGGGCGTGCACTCGACCGACGGCGCGACAGCTCGGCTGTACCGGGAGAACGGGTGCCGTCTGCTCAATGTCGCGGCCGACGCGCTCGCGATTAGCAGGAATGTGAAAACCGAACTGGCCGCGGCACGCGGTTAGCGGGCGAAAAAGGCACGGCGCGATCGGGTGCCCGTTTGGTCTGTGAGTCAGCCGCGCGAATGGCTAATCTAGGCACAACGACAGGGCCTGGGTCGTTGTTGTCTCCTGCCAGGGAGTTTCCCCAGGTCGTCAGGTTCGGAGGGGCGGCCATGGGATTGATGGACCGGGTGAAGCAGCAGGCGTCGACGCTTGCGCAGCAAGCGAACCAGGGAATGGCCAAGCTCGACAGTCTGCCGGCGCAGCGTCGGGCCGATGCGCTGCTGCGCAGCCTCGGCGTCGCGGTGCTCGCCGAGCGGACCGGCCGGGCCAACGGCGATACCGAGGCGCAGATCAGCCAGATCCTGGCTGACATAGCCCAGCACGAACAGCAGTACAACGTGAACCTCGTCCAGCAGGCTGCGCAGGCGCAGGCGCAAGCGCAGCAGCCCCAATGGCAGCAGGGGCCCGGCGAATTCCTGACCAGTGCGCCGCCGGTCGACCCGAACGCACCGGCGATGCCGCCCAACCCCGCACCTGGACCGGGTGGTGCGAGTGGTTTCGGCGGCCAGCCGGACTTCGGCGGCCAGCCTGGTTACGGCGGCCAGCCTGGTTACGGCGGCCAGGGCGGGTATCCGCAGCAGGGCGGTCAGGCTGGCGGCTCGACCGGCTTCCCGCCAGCAACGTCGTTCCCAGAGGCAACGCCTGTCGGCTCTGCTGACACCGACGATGAGGCAGGGCCCCCGCAAGGAGGGTCGAGTTTCTTCCCGCCGGCATCGGGCGCCTGACCACTGCCCGGCAGACTCGCGCGGGCCTGACGCGGCCCGCCGGGATGGCCGAGCAGGCCTCCGCCTCCGGCCGTACCCCATGATCCTGGCCGCCTGTCAGAATTCGGGCGATTGTCAGTGGTAACGACTGAAAGACGCGCAGAATCAGGCAATCGTCCAAGATCTTGTGGGCGCTGCCTGCGAGTCTGCCTGGCCTAATGGCAGGCGGCCTGAGCCGCCGTCTTCGATTTCGGCGACCATACGTTGGTTTGCCCGGATCGCCGCGCCGTGCTCCCGTGCTTGCCGTGATGCTGGTGCATGGCCGGGCGGTCAGCCTTGACCCGCGCGAACAATGCGCTCGCCGCGGCGGTGTTCCACAGCACGGCCGACTCGCCGTTCGGCGCCTGGTAGTTGGTGCTGGCGAGCGGCACCGTGGTGAACGAGACCGCGCTCGGCCTGATGAAGCGCATTTGCTCGGCCAAACCGGTCACGTTAAACCGCTGGTCGACGGTCGTCGCCGAGGTAGCGGCGGCGAGGAACCTGGAGAACGTGACCGGGTTGGCCAGCGTGCCTGAGCTGGCCAACCCGGACAGCACCGAGGAGAGCAATTGCTGCTGATCGGCGATCCTGGCTAGATCGGACTGCGCGTAGGAGTGCCGGTCACGCGCGAACTGCAGTGCCCGGACGCCATTGACGTGGTGTCGGCCAGCCGACATGCGCAGGCCGCTATAGGGGTCGTTAACCGCGTAAGGCAGGCAAATGTCGACCCCACCCAGAGCGTTGATGATCTTCACGAAGCCGAGGAAGTTCACCTCGACGAAGTTGTTGATGGTCAGGCCGGTCGCCAGCTCCACCGTCTTGACCATTAGCCGCGGCCCGCCGAGGCCGAATGCCGCGTTGATCTTGTTCATCCCGTAGCCGGGGATTCGGACCCAGGAGTCTCTCGGCAGGCTGATTACCGCGATGTGCCGGTGATCGGCGCTGACGTGAACGACCATCAGCGTGTCCGAGTTGTGGCCGGTCGCATGGCCGACATGCAGCACCCGCTGCTGGTGCCTGGTCAGCCCCGACCTTACATCCACGCCGGCCAGCAGGATGTTCAGCGGTCCGCTCGCGGGAGCTCCAGACGTGCCGGCGTTTACCCGCCCGAGGTGGCTGCTGACGTAGCCGGACAACAGCCAGCCACTGCCCGCCGTCAGAAGTACCACGGCCGACAACGCGCCTGTGAGCAGGGCCAGTGTCCGCTGCGTCCTGGCACGCTTGCTCGCCGCGATCTGCGCACTTAGCCGCCGCCTGGCCGCCAGCGCCCGGTCCTCGCGGGATGGCCGACCCCCGGGCGGATCAGCCCCGCTGCCCCTGGACATCCCGCCGTGCGCCATCAACCCCCCAGGAAGGCGTACCCCCTGAAGCGTAGCGTTACGCAGAGTAATTGCGCATTATCTGCGTGCTCGACGCGCCTGCGCGCCGTTACTTAGCCGGCGGTTCGGGATCGCGCGGAAGGCCGAGCATCCGCTCGGCAATGATGTTGAGCTGGATATCGGTCGTTCCGCCGCCGATGGTTACTGCTCGCACAGCGAGGTTCTGGCGGGCCCAGTGCGCGCCATTCGGCGCGCCATCCTGGCCGACCGGCGAGCCGGCCCCGGCCGCCGTCGCACCGCTGGCGCCAGAGAGCGCGAAGCACAGCTCGGCGATCTGCTGCGCGTTGCGCATGCTGAGCAGCTTGCGCACGCTTCCGGTGGAGCCCGGCTCGGTACCGGAGATCCGCTTCAGGGTTACGCGCAAGCCGAGCAGGTCGATCGACCGGCTCTCGCACACCAGCCTGCCGATGTCCGCGAGCGGGGGCCGGTCCGCGGCCTTCGCGACAGCCAGCAGCTCAGCCACTCCCGCACCGAAGGTCCAGGTCTGGGAGAGCGATACCCGTTCGTTGGCCAGTGTCGTCCTGGCGATGCGCCAGCCCCCATTCACCTCGCCGACCAAGCAGTCATCCGGCACGAATACGTTGTCAAGGAAGACCTGATTGAACGAAGCGTCGCCGGTGATCTCGCGCAGCGGGCGGACGTCGATTCCGGGCGAAGCCATGTCGATCAGGAAGTAACTGATCCCTTCATGCCTGGGCGCCGACGGATCCGTGCGCGCGATGCAGATGCCCCAGGCGGCCTGCTTCGCCAGGGAGGTCCAGATTTTCTGGCCGCTAATCCGCCAGCCGCCGGCCACCCGCTCGGCTCTGGCCGGCAGGCCGGCCAGATCCGAGCCCGCGCCCGGCTCGCTGAACAGCTGGCACCACAGGTACTCCATCCGCAGAGTGGCCGGCAGGAATCGCTGCTGCTGTTCGGGAGTGCCGTACTCGATCAGTGCAGGGACGACCCAGGCGCCGATGGCGAGATCGTGCGCCCGAAAGTCCGCCGCGCGCATCTCAGCGTCAATGACCAGCTGCTCAAGCGGCTGGGCGCCCCGCCCCCACGGGCTGGGCAGGTGCGGCAGCACCCAGCCGCCCGCCGCCAGCCGGGCAGTCCGCTCCTTGCCTGTCAGCTTGCTGATCTCCGCGAGCTCGGCCCTGACGTCGGCCCTGAACTCAGCATCCCCGTCCGGCAACTCGACCCTGACTGGCTTGATCGCGGCCTCCATCGCGAGTGCGGCGACGCGTTCGCGCCACCGCGCCGACGGCCCGAGCAGGGCTCGCAGTGACAGCGCCCGCCGGTAGTAAAGGTGAGCGTCGTGCTCCCAGGTGTAGCCGATGCCGCCGAGGGTCTGGATGCAGTCGTTAGCGGCGTCGACGGCGGCGTCCACCGCCACGACAGCCGCCACGGCCGCGGCGAACACGCGTTCGGGGCCTGGCGGCATGCGCGCCGCGTCCCAGACGGCGGCCGCGGCTTGTTCCGCGCCGGTCAGCATCCGGGCGCAGCGGTGCTTGACGGCCTGGAACTGGCCGATCGGCCGGCCGAACTGATGCCTGATGGTGGCGTATTCCGCCGCGGCGTGGACGGCCCAGTCGGCGACTCCGCAGGCCTCGGCGCCGAACAGAATCGCAGCCAGGCTGGTCACGGCGCCCCGGTCCAGCCCGCTAAGCAGCCGGTCGGCGGGCACCGGGACGGCGTCGGCGCGCAGGCTGGCCAGCGGCCTGGCCAGGTCGACGGCGGCGAGCGCGGTGACCTCGAGGTCGGCAGCGTCCAGCACGACCCACGCCTCACGGTCTCCGGTGCTGACGCTCGTGATGATGAGGTCGGCCATCGGCCCGGCGAGTGCGGGACCCGACTCGCCGCTGACCCGCAACCGGCCGTCCGGGTCCAGGACGCCGGTCAGGCCGGCCGCCAGGGAGACAGTGCCCGACAGCGAGCCGTCGGCGAGCCGCGCCAGCAACTTGCTCAGGACCGAGTCCGCTCCTGCGGGTCCTGCAGCACCCGCGGCTCCAGCCGTCTCGGCCAGTACGGACTCGGCCAGGACGGCCGAGGCGAGCACGGTCGGCAGGAAGGCGCCGGGCAGCAGCGCCCGGCCGGTTTCCTCCAGCGCGACCGCTAGCTCAGGCAGCCCGAATCCCTGACCGCCGGCGGTCTCGGGCAGGTGCAGTCCGAACAGGCCTTGCCCGGCCAGGCTCGGTGCGAGTTCAGCGCGGTAGTGCGCGGCCCCGCTGTCGGAGCCGTCCACGGCCGACCGCAAGACCTCTGCCGGGCAGTGTCGCTCCGACCAGCCACGCACCGCCGCCGCTAGTTCAAGGTGCTCCGGGGTGAGGCCAAGCGCCATCGAAGATCCGCCTTTGCTCATCAGGGGTCATATCGTGCCGATGCCGACACTGTAGATCGGCTCGGCGTTACCCGGAATGGGCGGGCGCGATGACCGATCCGTGTCAGCTGCTCCCAATTTCCCGATTCGGTACTTCCCCTTGGTTACTGGTGGGTAGTATACTTTGTTACTCACGAGTAACTAAGCTCTGGCCAGGCAATACGGCAGCTCGCGGGAGACGCAATGACGCACTTCAAGGGCAACCTGCGCGACATCGAGTTCAACCTGTTCGAGGTCCTAAACCGGCAGGAACTGCTTGGGTCGGCGCCCTATGAGGATTTGGACGCTGACACGGCCCGCGGCATCCTCGCCGAGGTCGCCCGGCTAGCGGCAGGACCGCTCGCCGAGTCGTTCGCTGACGGGGATAGGAACCCGCCGGTATACGACCCAGTGGCCCGCTCGGTCACGATGCCCGAGTCCTTCGCCCGGTCGTTCCATGAGTTCATAGATGCTGAGTGGTTCAGGCTTGAGTTGCCGGCGGAACTAGGCGGCAGCGCGGCGCCGCGGTCGTTGTGGTGGAGCGTCGCCGAGCTTGTACTTGGCGCGAACCCTGCCATCTGGATGTACGCGAGCGGCGCCGCGTTCGCCAAGGCGCTGTACTATCTCGGCACTGCTGAGCAGCGGCAT
>DASWGE010000430.1:0-4073 GCA_036393895.1 Streptosporangiaceae bacterium
ACGGTTTTCGGCGAGATGAACAGCTCGATGCCGATCTCCTTGTTGCTGTGCCCCGACGCCAGCAGGACAAGAACCTCCCGCTCGCGCTCAGTCAGCCCGGCCAGCGGCCCGCGACCCCGGTATCCCGGCTCCCGCTCGGCCGTCCCGATCCTGGCGCGGCGGCCCAGATCGGCCAGCGCCGTCCGCAGCGGTGCGGCCCGGAGCGTGTCCGCGGCCCGCTTGGCGAGCAGCCACTGAATTGCGGCGGCCTCCCGGTCGCCTGCCTCAGCCAATGCCTCGGCCAGCCGCCAGCGCGCCCTGGCGGTCTCGTAGACAAAACCTTCGCCGAACGCGTCGACGACCGCCTGCCAGGCGGCCGGGGTGTTGTCGCCGTTCGCACGGCTCCATTCCGCCTCGGCGCGAGCCAGCCAGCCGCGGCCGTCTACGCCGAGCGCGAAGCCCGGCATCTGGCGGTTGGCCGCTCCGTCGCGGGCGCACTGAAGCAGCTGGCCGGCCTGCTCCAGCACGCTGGCGAGCCGGTCCGAGTCGCCGGTGACCCTGGCAGCCGCGGCCTGGTCGGCCAGCGCGCCTAGTCCGACCGCGGCCACCCGGATCAGCTGCGGGCTGTGCTCGCCTTCGTCGATCTCTTCGATGGCCCTGATGGTCGCCTGGATTTCCGCGATGGCGCCCGCCGTGTCACCACGCCAGAGGGCGCACTCGGCGAGCAGACCGCGGGCGATGTACTCGACGAACCCGTCGCGGGCGAACATCGGCTCCAGCCATACCCAGCGTTCCTCAACGACGTCCAGGCCACGGCCAACGGCGATGAACAGGGCCATCGCCGACAGCCTGGCTTCCGCCGGGCCGGTGACCCGGACGGGGAACCCGTCAGCGATCTCCTCCGCGTGGTCCCATGTCCCATCGGCGAAATGCGCCAGGTAATGCAGGTACTGCAGATCGAGGCCGTACTGCGCGAGGCCGAGGCCAGCGCCGTTTGCGCGCTCGGTACCCTCGTGCGCCCGCTGCGCCGCGCCGTCCAGGTCCCCCTGCTCTAGCTGCAGCCTGGCCAGCTGATAGGTAGCGCGGAGTTCGACCCCGAGCACCCGTGCCTCGGCTGCCTGGCGGAGCGCCGTGCTGTACATGGCGATGGCATCGGCGATTTTGCCCGAGCGCTCGCTGATCAGCCCCAGCGTGACCAGGGCATCGGCCTCTACCCATGGCGCCCCCGCGGCCAGGGCCGCCGCCCTGGCCTGCTCGGCCCTGGCCTTCACCGCGTCATGGTCGGCGAACGCGAGGAGCGCGTGAGCGTGGGTCGCCAGCGCTCTGGCGTACTCCCAGGTCGGCGGATCAGGCGGCAACGCGTCTACGGCCGCCTGCCCGGCGGTCGCCGCGGCCGCATCCTCACCGAGGTCGTTCAGGAAGTAAGACAGCCGCTCCTGGGCCCGGCACAGCAGCTTCCGGTCCGCGGCCTCGTCCAGGTACGCGAGCATTCGCCGCAACTGGGTGACGGCCCGGGCGGTGTCACCGCCATCCGCCGCGCTGACCGCGGACCAGAAGGCGAGCTTGCCCCGGCCGACCCCGGCGATCTTTTCCGGATCGGTGACCCGCTCCCAGAGCGACAGCGCCTGGTCGTAATGCCGGTGTGCGTCGGCCGGCGCCGCCAGCCGTTCCGCCTCCTCGCCGGCGAGCACGGAAGCCGAGAACGCGCCCTGGATGTCGTGGCTCGCCAGGCAGTGGTGAGCGAGTTCCGCCGCCGTGCCAGGTACCTCAGCGAGCCGGCGCTCGTCTGCGAGCAGATCGGCCAGCCTGGCGTGCAGCCTGGTGCGCTCGCCTGGCATCAGGTCGGCGTAGATGGCCTCGCGCAGCAGTGCATGCCGGAACGAGTATCCCTGCTCGCCGTCGGGCACGAGCAGCTGATGAGCGACGGCCTCCCTGACCGCGCCCTCATAGACCAGCTCGTCGAGTCCGGAGGCCCGCCTGACGATCTCATCGTCGACCCGGCGACCGGTAACCGCAGCGGTTCTGAGCACCTGCTGTGCGGCCGGGGAAAGCTGCTCCATCCTGGCGAGCAGCAGGTCAGCCAGCCCGGCCGGGAGCTGCGAACCCGCCGAGGACGCTTCGAGCAGTTCCTCGGCGTAGTACGCGTTTCCCTCGGCCCTGGTGATCATCCGGTCAATCGCCTTGGCGTCGAGCCGGTGCAGCGACAACTCGGTCAGGTGCTGGGCCATCGCCGACGCCGTGAGCGGGCCGAGCTCGATCGAGCTGACGCTGGGCAGCCTGAGCAACTCGGCCACCAGCGGCCTGAGCGGGTGCCGGCGGTGCATGTCATCAGATCGATAGGTCGCGACGACCGCGAGCCGCTCGGCGTGCAGCATCCGGCTCAGGAACGTAAGCAGGTCCCTGGTGGACTGATCAGCCCAGTGCACGTCCTCTAGCACCAGCAGCACCGGGCTCGCCGCCGCTAGCTCGGTCAGCAAGCCGAGCACTGCGCCGAACAGCTGCTGCTGGACCAGGCCCGGCATGTCGCCGCCGGCCGGCTGGCTCTCGTTGCGGTCGGGCAGCAGGCGAGAGAGCACGGGCCGTGCGGCGAGCGCGTCGAGCAGCGGCCCGCCCGCGGACGGCCTGGTCGTCGCGTCGCGGAGCGCATCGGCCAGCGGGAGGTAAGGCACGGCATCGCCAAGTTCGGCGCAGCGGCCCGACAGGACGGTGAATTCCTTCTCACGGGCGCGCGCGGCGAGTTCGGTGACCAGGCGGGTCTTGCCCACGCCAGCGTCACCGCTGATCAGCGTCACAACCGGCCGCCCGGTCGCCGCCGAGTCGAGCATGCTCAACAGATGACTCAGCTCGGCTTCCCGGCCGACAAACGCGTTCCTGCTAACTCCAAGCACGATTCCAGTATCACAGCAGACTCCGACACCCGGGTCAGTCGCAAGCCGCGCGCGGCTGTCATTGCTCGCGCCGCCTGCGTCGCAGTTCCCCCGCCCGGCATCAGGTGTCCAGCCGGGACTGCCCGCTGAGTCCAGTAATTGCCCTGGAAGAATGCCCGTTGTGTCTAAATCTCGCGCAGGGCTGTTCCGAGAACTTCCCCCCGAGGTGGCCATCCTCAGCTCGGTCTCCTTCACGGTGGCGCTCGGGTACGGAATCGTGGCGCCGGGCATCCCGGCTTTCGCGAGGCAGTTCGGCGTAAGCACAGCCGCTGCAGCCAGCGTGATCAGTGCTTTCGCCTTGATGCGGATCATCGGAGCGCTGCCCTCTGGCAAGCTGGTCGACCGGTTCGGCGAGCGCAAGACGATGGCGGCCGGCATCGCGATCGTGGCAGCGAGCAGCGTTCTGGCCGGCTTCTCCGGGTCATTCGGCCAGCTCATCGCCCTGCGCGGGGTCGGCGGGCTCGGATCTGCCATGTTCAGCGTCAGCGCGCAAACGCTGCTGCTGCGCAGCGTGCCAGGGGACCTCAGGGGCCGGGCGAGCGGGTTGTACACGGGCGGGTTCCTGCTCGGCGGCATCAGCGGCCCGGCGATCGGCGGCCTGGTCGCCGCATGGTCGCTGCGCGCGCCGTTCTTCATCTACGGCGGCATGCTGCTGGTCCCGGCCGGCATCGCGGCCATTGTCCTGCGCGACAGCCAGCGCCTCGCCGACGGCCCCAAGGCGCGAACCGAGCGGCCGCTGGCGGGCATCGCCGCCGCGCTGCGAAGCAGGGCGTACCGGGCGGCGGCGTCGGCCAACCTCGCGGATGGTTTCGCGGTGATGGGCGTCCGCAGCGCGATCGTGCCGCTGTTCGTGCGCGACGTCCTGCGCGAGCCGCCGACGTGGACCGGGATCGGCTTTCTCGTGGTCGCCGTGCTGAATGCCGCCACGCTGCTGCCAGGCGGCAAGGTGGCCGACACGCTCGGCCGCAGGCCGGTCATCGTGGCCGGCTGCCTGGCCAGCGGCGTCAGCATGGTCTTGCTCGCGGTGCTGCCCGGATTGTGGGGAATCTCCGGGTTCCTCGTTGCCCTCGGCGCGCTGGGCCTGGGCTCCGGGCTGCTCGACGTCGCGCCGTCGGCGATGATCGGCGACCTGCTCGGCGGCAGCCGCGGCGGGAACGGCGGTCAGGG
>DASWGE010000431.1:0-1692 GCA_036393895.1 Streptosporangiaceae bacterium
CGGGTCCGCCTGGGCCAGGTCAAGCGTGCCGGAGCGGCGGTCTTTGAAGTACAGCAGCGTGTTCCGCCCGCCCAGGTCGGTGAGGGCGGCCGCCCAATGCTCCTGTGCGGCCTGAATCAGCTCCGTGCGCCGATCGGCGGCGCCGTTCGCTGCGCCGGGAGCCTCATGGCCGACAAGTCCGCCGGGTCGGCTGATGGGAGAAGGTGGCCCGGCACGCTCGACCAGACCGGCGCGCCCTGGCGGCTCGGCGCGATCGGGCAGCTCGGTACCTCCGCCGTTCCGTCCGTTGGTCGGAACCGCAGGCCTTCCATCGAGTGCGTCAGCAGGTGGCTGCGACATCAGCAATGCACCTCGGCTGCCGGGCGGCACCGGTGCCGCCGAGCGGAGTGGTCGGGAATGGAGTTGGCGGAAGCCTTGCGATTCCAGCGCCAACCGTGGCGCACGCACAGATACCCGTTCCTGCCAGGATCATCCACCCATCGGGTCACGTCTCGCGCGACCCTTCTCATGCGCGCCGCCGGAATCATGGGCCCCCAGCAATCAGATATCACAACTGGGCGGACATCGCCACCCGTTTTACCACCTTTTACCCGATCCGCGACCATCGCGATCGGCTCCACCGCGGCGGCCGTCCCGACTTCGGAGCCATTAGCGCACGACAAATGCCGTATACAGGGCGTGGAAAATGACGGCGCCTGAGGCCGCGTTGTCGTCATCGGTCACGCACTGGGACAGTAGCGGAATGGCTGGTTCGCTGGCGAGTGCCCGAGATAGGTCGCGGGCTGGACATATCGCCTGGAACTCATAGTGCTCGCCAGAATCCTGCCTTCGGGCGTCGAATCGGCCGAGGTGTTCGGCGGCGAGTGCGACGAGGGTGAACTGTTCCCTGAGGAGGCCGCCCTCGTCGCCGGAGCCAGCGCGAAGCGGCGGCGCGAGTTCACAGGGGTCCGGGTCTGTGCTCGGCTGGCGCTGGTGCGGGCCGGGGTCCGGCCCGCACCGATCATGCCAGGGCCTTCGGGTTCACCCCGATGGCCGCCCGGAATCGTCGGCAGCATGACGCACTGCGATGGTTACCGCGCTGCGGCAGTCGGCCGGGCCGATACGTTCGCCGCGATCGGCATCGACGCCGAGCCGGATGAGATGCTGCCGGGCAGCGTCCTGCCCAGGGTAGCCAGCGAGTCAGAACGGACGGCACTGGCCGGGCTTGCGGCAGTTGCGCCTGGGGTTTGTTGGGACCGAATCTTGTTTAGCGCTAAGGAATCGGTGTTTAAGGCGTGGTTCCCGGCGACCGGCCTGCGGCTCGGGTTCTCCGACGCGGAGGTCGAGCTTCTCGAGTCGGGCAGCTTCGCCGCGCACCTGCTCGTTCCAGGACCCGTGGTCGGTGGCCGCCGGGTCGCGACCTACGACGGATTCTGGGCTGTCAGCCGCGGCCTTGTCGTAACGGCCGTGGCCGTGCCCGCTAGTTGCCCTTGACGTTGACGATCTGGCGCAGGACATGCCTGACTTCGACCAGGTCCTTCGAGTCCTCCATGATGACGTCGATGTCCTTGTACGCGCCTGGGATCTCGTCGAGGAACGCGTCGGTCTTGCGCCACTCGATGCCAGCCATGGCGGCGTCGAGCTGGGCGCGGCTGAACCTCTTGCGCGCCGCCGACCGGCTGTACTCGCGGCCGGCTCCGTGCGGCGATGAGT
>DASWGE010000432.1:0-5794 GCA_036393895.1 Streptosporangiaceae bacterium
GCTGCGCACCGCCGCCCGTCCGGTAACCGGCCTGAATCGATCGGACTCGTCCTTCAGCAGCCTGTACTCCTCGTCTGACAGGTCGATGTCCGCGGCGGCGGCGTTCCTTTCCAGCTGCGCGACTGTGGACGCGCCTGGAATCGCCACCACGACCGGATTGCGGATCAGCCAGGCCAGCGCGATCTGCGATGGGGTTGCCGAATGGGCATCGGCGATTCGGCGCAGCGCCGCCACCAGGTCCGTAGCCATCCGCAAGTTCTCCGGCAAGAACAGCGCGCTGTTGGCCCTTACCGGGTTGGCTGGCCGGTTGGACGCGTCGTACCGGCCGGACAGCAGCCCCTGCGCCAGGGGACTGTAGGCGATGACGACCCGGCCATACGCCTCGGCGTAGGGGACAAGGTCTCGTTCTGGCCTTCTGTCGGCCAGGCTGTAGCGGACCTGATTGGACAGGACCCTGGAGCCGAGCGCCTCTTCCGCCGCCATCCAGCGACGCAGCGAATAATTGCTGACGCCGACCTCATCAACCAGGCCGGTCCGCTGGAGCGCGCGCATGCCGCGCATGATCGTGCCGTCCCTGACCGCCGGGTTGGGCTGGTGGACCTGGTACAGGTCAAGCTTGCGTACGCCGAGCCTGACGGCGCTCGCGACGGCGCGCTGCTCGACCACCGGCGCGATCGGCAATACCGGCAGGATCTTCGTAGCCAGGAAAACCGACTCCAGGTCGTCTCCGAGCGCCTCGCCGAGGATGCGCTCGCTCCGCCCGAACCCGTAGATCTCGGCGGTGTCGAACAGCGTAACGCCGAGCTCCAAAGCCCGGCGGACGATGGCCTTCGCCTCCGAGCGCGCATAGGCGTCGCCATAGCCCCATTCACGGGAACCGAACTGCCAGGTGCCCAGGCCGATCTTGGAGACCTTCTTGGCCGTGTCCATGTCCAGATAGCGCATGGATCAAGTGTGTCCCTAGAGACAGGGTTTAAGCCCTGGGACGCGCCGCCTATGACCGGGGTGACCAGCCGCTGCGTCCCGTTACGCCTGCTAAATGGCGATGCCCGCCTTCGTCGAGTGCTCGTCGATGGCCGCCAGCTCGTCGGCGGTGAAGGCGGGTCCGCCGGCGGCCCTCAGGTTCTCCTCGAGCTGCGCGACGCTGCTGGCGCCGATGAGCGCCGAGGTGACCCGCTGACCGCGGAGCACCCAGGTGAGTGCCATCTGGGCCAGCGTCTGGCCGCGAGCTTTGGCGACCTCGTCGAGCGCGCGCAGCTCGCTCACGGTCGCATCCGACAGCAGGTCAGGAGACAGTGAATCGTCCCTGCTCGCGCGCGACCCCGGGGGAATGCCGTCCAGGTAGCGGCTGGTCAGCATGCCCTGGGCTAGCGGCGAGAACGCGATGCAGCCGATGCCGTCCCGCTCGAGCGCGTCGAGCAGTCCGTCCTCAATCCACCGGTCGATGATCGAGTACGACGGCTGGTGGATCAGCAGCCGCACGCCCATCTGCCGCAGGATGGCGACCGCCTCGGCGGACTGCTCCGGCGAGTATTGCGAGATGCCAGCGTAGAGCGCCCGGCCGGACTGCACGGCCGTGGCCAGCGCGCTCATCGTCTCTTCAAGCGGGGTGCCCGGGTCGGGCCGGTGGCTGTAGAAGATGTCGACGTACTCCAGGCCCATCCGGCGCAGCGACTGATCCAGGCTGGCCAGCAGGTACTTCCGTGACCCGAAGTCGCCGTAAGGGCCAGGCCACATGTCCCAGCCAGCCTTGGTAGAGATCAGCAGCTCATCTCGGTACGGCCGCAGGTCCTCGGCCAGGATCCGGCCGAAGTTGGTCTCGGCCGACCCGTACGGCGTGCCGTAGTTGTTGGCGAGGTCGAAGTGAGTCACACCAAGGTCGAAGGCGCGCCAGACGATGGCGCGCTGCGTGCTGATTGGCGTGTCGTTGCCGAAGTTCTGCCAGAGCCCGAGCGAGATTGCCGGGAGGTCGATCCCGCTCTGGCCACAGCGGCGGTATGTCATCTGCTCGTAGCGGTCTGGTTCTGCGAGGTAGGTCACGGACACCGAGTGTGTCATGCCTCGCAACGGAGGAATGAAATGGCGCAGTCCTACCTAGATTCAGCGGGGAACGTCAACACGGCCGTGGCCACCCGGCTAGGGAGACTGATCGTGATGCGAACTCTCGACGGCTAGCTCGTTTGTAGTTGGGTCAGGATATGCGTATGACCACGAAGCCTCCTTGGTGGCAGACGACGAAGACAGTCCGGCAAGGGTTCGTGATGGGCAGCGTATTCGCTGTCATAGGTCTGGGTGACCTTGTGGCAGTGGTTACCGGAACGGCCCATTGGTGGACCCCGATCCTTGCGGCGGGCTTCCTGGCAGTTGGCGCGGCTCATCTGACCTCCGCAACCGCCATGCGCAGACGCCAACGATCCAGCGTCGGCCCAGGTGGTCAGCCGACTGCCGGTCACTCGGGTACGCCCCCGTCCTCCTGACAGGTGCCTGGTCTTGCCGTGGAAGATCACAGTCAGGGGCGGCGCGTAGCGCCGTGGCGTAGCGAGCGCGGACTGCCAGTGGCTTGTGAATGATTAGGAAGGAGCCGCAGATCAAGAGCATCAAGAGCTATCGGAGGCTCTCTAAGGCTCTCTAAGGCTCTGAGTGCCTTGCCCGGTCAATCCCGCTCTGGGCGCATCGGCTGTACGGGATCTGCTCATAACGGTCTTGCGCGGCAATGTAGGTCACGGACACGGAGAGTCTGCCATGCGGCGCTCGAACCGTTCTGCCCAGCCTCGGCGAGAGTGCACTAGCTGAGCCATCCCAAACACTGACGCCCGCCAAGCCAAAGCCGTTGTACACCCATGGCGCTTCGCCTGCCCTGTCCCGCTTCGTTCCGCTGACTCCGCTTACCTGAAGGTGGTCCGGATGCTTAGCAAGCCTCGGCTGCGACCCAGCCACGCCGATGGCGGTCGCGATCGCAGCACTCGTCGTGGCTTTGGGCGGCGGCGCCTTCGCCTCGATCCCCGGCCCGGACGGGATGATCAGTTCCTGTTACTCGAACACGAATGGCGCGCTGCGGGTGGTGGACAGCACGAGCACGTCATGTGCACGGGGAGAAACGGCGCTGCGATTGGTAGCGCCTGCCGGGCTCGATTTTGAGCGCCCTTACTTCTCCTTCCGGCCAGGAACGGGCGGCGGCGTGACGGTCGTATCTGAAGGAGGAATACAATCCATCACCCGGCTGGCGACCGGCAAGTACTGCGTCCGCCCGATCGCCATCTTCGATCCGATCGCCGGGACGGTAACGGCAGAGTTCAGCAGCACCGCGAATGGACTCGCGATGGCCTTCGTCAAGACCGTGCGCTCCGACTGCCCAAGGTTCTCCCTCGAAGTGATCACTGGCCGACTGCTCAACGGGCAATTCCACCTCTCGAACGACGTCTCGGCGGTCGGCGACTCGCTGGGCTGATTGGTCTCGGTGAGGTTATCGCCGGTCCCGGTATGTCTCGTTCCACTGCCTGATCTGCCAGGCCCGCACGACTCCATTCAGCACGAACGGATCCCCGGCCACGAACTCCTGCGCGCCCTGACTGGTCCGGAAGATGGCCATCGAGCCCTCCGCCTGCGGGTCGCCGAAGGTGCCCACCATCAGCAGCTCGCCGCGCGCGTGGAAATCATCCAGCCTGACTTTGTGGGCCGGAAATTGCGCGGGCGCCTTGGCGGCGACGTCGTCGGCGGACTCGTAGAGCAGCACAAAGACGGGAGGCGGCGGCGCCTGTTCCGGCATTTGGGCCGGTGAGGTCATCGGCACCTTCCTTGGTTGGCGGCGAGCACGGGTTACCCGCATACCAACCTAGGGCCAGCCACCATAGGCTTGCCGACATGGGCGACTATCTTCCGACCAAAGGCTACGAAACGGTCAGCATCTACCGGGACGGCGCGGCCGCGAAGCTGGAATTGAACCGGCCAGAGCGGATGAACGCGCTGAACGAGCAGCTCAGGATCGATCTGCTCGCCGCCGTCGAGGACATCGCGCGCGACGACGGAGTCAGGGCGGTGCTGCTCACCGGAGCAGGCCGGGCGTTTTCGAGCGGGGCCGACCTGAGGGAGAACCGGGCGGCGACGGCGGACGGCCATCCGGACGTCTACAGCATCCTGACCGGGCACTACCACCCGATCATTACCGGTATCAGGGAGATGCCCAAGCCCGTCATCGCCGCGGTCAACGGCGCGGCGGCCGGGATCGGGATGTCGCTGGCGCTGGCCTGCGACCTGGTGCTGGCCGCGGAGTCCGCCTACTTCCTGCTCGCGTTCGTCAACATCGGGCTTGTCCCTGACGGCGGGTCCTCGCTGCTCGTGCCAACTCGGATCGGCTTCGCGAGGGCCGCGGAACTCGCGCTGCTTGGCGAGCGGCTCGGCGCGGCCAAGGCGCTCGAGTGGGGACTTATCAACCAGGTCTGGCCGGACGCCGAACTGGCCGGCCAGGCGAAGGCGCTGTGCTCGAAAATGGCCGAGGGTCCGACCGGCTCCTACGCCGGCACCAAGCGGCAGCTCAACCACTGGCTCTACCAGAGCATGGCCGATCAGCTTGAGTTCGAGGCCCAGGTCCAGCAGGAGCGTGCTTCCTCCGCGGACTTCCGCGAGGGAGTCGCAGCGTTCGCCGAGAAGCGCACGCCCCGCTTCACCGGGAGCTGAGTGGTGCCGGCCAGGAACAAGGCCGGGTCAGGGGCGGCGTCGGGCGCTGGCGGGCTCGGCGGGTTCAGTACGCGGCCGCTCACGCCGGAGACCTGGGCCGACCTGGAAGAGCTGTTCGGGCTGCCTGGCGGGTCGATCGTTCGCAGCTGCTGGTGCATGGCCTATCGCCGTTCAGGCAGGCCGCCCGGGTACGGCGGGCCGCCAGGAGCGGTCAAGGCAGCCAACAAGGAGGCGATGTGCGATCTGGTGAACTCCGGCACCGTGCCTGGCCTGATCTGTTATCTCGACGGGGCGCCGG
This sequence comes from Streptosporangiaceae bacterium, assembly GCA_036393895.1. Taxonomy (GTDB): domain Bacteria; phylum Actinomycetota; class Actinomycetes; order Streptosporangiales; family Streptosporangiaceae; genus Chersky-822. Next base: position 4,973 of record DASWGE010000432.1, read on the forward strand.
CGGGCTGGATCAGCTTCGGGCCGCGAGAGGAGTACCTGAAATTGCGCCGCTCCCCGGTGATGAAACCGGTCGATGACGCGCCGGTCTGGTCGGTGGTCTGCTGTTACGTGGCCAAGCCGTACCGGGGCCGTGGCCTGCAGCACCGGCTGCTCGCCGCTGCGCTCGAATACGCCCGGCAGAACGGCGCGCGAGTGCTCGAGGCCTATCCGGTCGATAAGGCCGATCGCAGCCATGACGACTTCATGTTCTTCGGCTCGCGCAGCCTGTACGAGCGAGCCGGGTTCCGCGAGGTCGTCCGGCGGTCGCCGACGCGGCTGGTGATGAGGCGGGAACTCGGGAGCGCCGAGCTAGCCAGTCGGAGCGGTGATGGGCCAAGTCGAGCCGACTAGACTATCCAGAACCACATGCTTTCGGCGGCCGTCCTATGCGTGCCCGACGATCTTGCACACGTCGACGCTGATGAACGTCGCTGGCGCATCGGGCATGTTGCGAAGCTGCTTGAAGGTCGCTTCCGCTGTCCGCGCGTTTTCCTCTGTGTCGAACAGCCAGAAGGAATGCTGGATGATGTCACCCGCAAGACTCCGAGCCCAGTAGCCGGCGGCCGAGCCGGCCATTCCCTGCACCATCGCGATACCCCCTGCACCGATCATCGCGAGCGCCTCGTCCGCCCGGTCCGGCTTAATCTTGACCTGTCCGATGACTGCGTGCATTGGCTTGTCCTTCCAGCTTGCTCCGTGCACGAACGCCCACACATCGATCACGCTCATCCGTGGGTCGCCGCGCTATGGCGTGAGGGCCACAGTGGCAGGCCGGCCGGTGCCA
>DASWGE010000433.1:0-13062 GCA_036393895.1 Streptosporangiaceae bacterium
GGAGCTAGACGCTGACCAGGTCAGGGAGTACTGCCAGGGCAAGATTGCGCACTACAAGATCCCGCGCTATATCCGGTTCACCACCGATTTCCCGATGACGGTCACGGGCAAGGTACAGAAGTTCAAAATGCGCGAGACATCCATCACCGAACTTGGCCTCGAAGTGGCGAGCGAGGCGCAGACCGCCTAGATTCTCGTTTCGTTCAAACGACCTGACCGCGGACTACTCCAATCCCGGATAGGCCGTGGAGTTCACGCCCGCCGGACGGCTGCTATGGCGCTTCGGCGGCCTCAACCAGCCCTCGCTGGCCCTCCCCATGGCCAACGGCGACGTCGTCGTCAACGACGACCTCAACCACCGGATTATCGTGATCAGCCCGGCGGGCAATCGCATTGTCTGGCAATACGGGCATACCGGGCGTCGTAGGCCGGGCGCCCGGATACCTGAATGACCCGGACGGCCTTGACCTGGTCCCGCCCGCCTCGTACCTGATCAGGAACGCCCGGACAATGGGCCAGCCGCAGTCCCCGTGGCTAGCGCGCGCGTGCGGACCCGGCCGCTCCGGCCGCGACACGGGCAGGGCCTGGCCGCACCTCCAGCCGGTCGAGCAGGTCAGCGGTCGCGCGGGAGACAGCGTCAACGGCCGCGTTAAATGCTTCGGCATTATGCGCGGCGGGGGCCCGGAAACCGCTGATCTTGCGCACATACTGCAGGGCAGCGGCCCGCACGTCCTCGTTGGTCACCTGCTCCGTGTAGGGCTCACGCAGGGTCTTGATACTTCGGCACATGCACCCAACCTAGCTCCAACCTCGCGGTCCTGCCGACTCGGCTGGCACCCCGCTGGTCCTTGATGATCACGAAGTTTGGGCGCATAGAAGAACCAACACCGCGTGATCATCCGCGGAGCAGGCCGGACCATCGCCAGGAACTGGCACCATGGATAGATCATGATGCTCACCGACCTGGTGCCGGAGTCTGCCGACCCCGATACGCTGTACGCCGCCTTCAGCGAATGGGCCGATAGCCAGGGACTCACCCTGTATCCGCACCAGGACGAGGCACTGATCGAGATCGTGTCCGGCGCGAATGTCATCCTTTCCACGCCGACCGGGTCGGGCAAGAGCCTGGTCGCCACCGCAGGGCACTTCGCCGGCCTGGCGGCCGGCGACAGGAGCTTCTACACCGCGCCCATCAAGGCGCTCGTATCGGAGAAATTCTTCACGCTCTGCGACATCTTCGGCCCGGTCAACGTCGGAATGATGACCGGCGACGGCAGCGTCAACGCAGAAGCTCCGATTATCTGCTGCACGGCCGAGGTGCTCGCCAACATCGCGCTGCGGGACGGCGCGGAGGCCGATGCCGACCTGGTGATCATGGACGAGTTCCATTACTACGCCGACCCCGACCGCGGCTGGGCCTGGCAGGTGCCGCTGATCGAGCTTCCGCGGGCCCAGTTCCTGCTGATGTCCGCCACTCTTGGCGACGTAACCAGGTTCGAGCAGGACCTGACTCGCCGCACCGGCCGGCCCACGGCGGTCGTCAAGTCCGCCGAGCGCCCGGTGCCGCTGACCTTCAGGTTCGTCCTCGAGCCGCTGCACGAGACGATCGAGGAGCTGCTCGCCACCAGGCAGGCCCCGATCTACGTCGTCCACTTCACCCAGGCCGCCGCGATCGACCAGGCGCAGGCGCTGATGAGCGTCAATGTCTGCAGCCGGGCCGAGAAGGACGCGATCGCCGAGCTGATCGGCCGCTTCAGGTTCAGCGCGGGATTCGGCAAGACCCTGTCCAGGCTGGTCAGGCACGGCATCGGCGTGCACCACGCGGGCATGCTCCCGCGTTACCGCCGCCTGGTCGAGACTCTGGCCCAGGCCGGGCTGCTCAAGGTGATCTGCGGGACCGACACCCTCGGCGTCGGCATCAACGTGCCGATCCGCACGGTGCTCATGACCTCACTGAGCAAGTACGACGGCAGCGTCACCCGCCTGCTCCAGGCCAGGGAGTTCCACCAGATCGCTGGCCGGGCGGGGCGCGCCGGCTTCGACGAGGCCGGCTGCGTCGTGGTCCAGGCGCCCGAGCACGTCATCGCGAACGAGCGAGCGCTCGCGAAGGCGGGCGACGACCCGAAGAAGCGCCGCAAGGTGGTCCGCAAGAAGCCGCCGCCCGGCCTGGTCTCCTGGGGGCGGCCGACCTTCGACCGGCTGGTCGCCGCCGAGCCCGAGCCGCTGAAGTCGAGTTTCGGCGTCAGCCACGCCATGCTGCTCAACGTGATCAGCCGCCCGGGCGACTGCTTCGCTTCCATGCGGCACCTGCTGACCGACAACCACGAGGACCGCCCGGCGCAGCGCAGGCATATCCACCGCGCGATCGGAATCTACCGGACGCTGCTGGCCGGCGGGGTCGTGGAGAAGCTGACCGAGCCTGACGAACAGGGCCGCATGGCCAGGCTCACCGTCGATTTGCAGGCAGATTTCGCGCTTAACCAACCGCTCTCGCCACTCGCCCTTGCCGCCATCGAGTTGCTCGATGCGAGTTCGCCCGATTACCCGCTCGACGTGCTCTCGGTGATCGAGTCGACACTCGACAATCCCAGGCCGGTGCTAGCGGCGCAGCTGTTCAGGGCGCGGGGCGAGAGGGTCGCCGAGATGAAGGCTGAGGGCCTGGACTACGAGACCAGGACGGAGCTGCTGGAGGAGGTCAGCTACGCCCGGCCGCTGGCTGACCTGCTGGACTCCGCGTACCAGATCTACTCCCGCGGCCATCCTTGGGTGGCCGACTACGAGCTCGCGCCCAAGTCGGTCGCCAGGGACATGTACGAGCGGGCGATGACGTTCTCCGAGTACATCGCCTGGTGCGGCCTGGCCAGGTCGGAGGGCCTGCTGCTGCGCTACCTGGCCGACGCTTATAAGGCGCTGCGCCAGACCGTGCCTGACGAGGCCAAGACCGACGAACTCGCCGACCTGATCGAGTGGCTCGGCGAAATGGTGAGGCAGGTCGACTCGAGCCTGCTCGATGAGTGGGAGCGGCTCGCGAACCCGGATGCGGCCGAGGCGGTGGCGGCCAGCCAGCTGGATGAGCGGCCTCCGGCAGTGACCGGCAACGTGCGGGCGTTCCGCGTCCTGGTCCGCAACGCCCTCTTCCGCCGGGTCGAGCTCGCGGCGCTGCGCCGGTGGGACGAGCTGGGCGAGCTTGACCAGGAGGCGGGGTGGGACGCTAACGCGTGGGCCGATGCCCTGGAGCCGTACTTCACCGAGCACGAGGACATCGGCACCGGCTCGGACGCCCGGGGGCCCGCGATGCTGATCATCGACGACACCGACTCAGGCGTCTGGCGGGTGCGGCAGATCTTCGACGATCCGGCCGGAGACCACGACTGGGGCTTCTCCGCCGAGGTTGATCTGGCCGGATCAGACGAAGCGGGCGAAGCGGTCATCTGGATCACCGCTGTCGGCCAGCTCTAGGCGAAGCGAGCGCCGACTTCGTCGGACGGTACGATCCGGACTCCGAGCGGGAGCAGTGAGATCGGGATCAGCTTGAAGTTCGCCAGGCCAAGCGGGATGCCGATGATCGTGAGGCACAGGGCGATGCCCGTGACCAGGTGCATCAGGGCGAGTTCCCAGCCGAACAGTATGATCCAGATGATGTTGCCGATCAGCGAGCCGATCCCCGCGTCGCGGCGCGGCACGGTGGTTCGGCCGAACGGCCAGAGCACATAGTTCGCAATCCGGAACGACGCGATCCCGAACGGGATCGTGACGATCAGGATGCACGCCAATATGCCGACCAGCACGTAGGCGATCGCCATCCAGAAACCGGCCAGCACCAGCCAGATCACGTTCAGGATCACTCGCACGCTTTTCCCCCCGTCACGTGCGGGCGGCTGCCGGACAGGCCATGCTCAGGCGAGGCCCAGCAGGCCCTCCAGGCCGACGGTCAGGCCGGGCGACAGCGAAGTGATCCCCCGCACGGCCATGAGCACACCCGGCATGAACGATGCCCGGTCAAGCGAGTCGTGCCTGATCGTCAGCGTCTCCCCGTGCCCCCCGAGCAGTACCTCCTGGTGCGCCACCAGGCCAGCCATCCGCACTGAATGCACATGTACCCCGTCGACGACGGCGCCACGCGCGCCTTCTAGCTGCGTCGCTGTGGCGTCAGGCGCGGGGCCGGTTCCGGCTGCCGACCGCGCGGCCGCGATCATCGCGGCGGTCCTGGCCGCGGTTCCCGATGGCGCGTCGACCTTGCCGGCGTGATGCAGCTCGACGATCTCGGCTGACTCGAAGAACCGGGCCGCCTGCTCGGCGAACTTCATCATGAGCACGGCACCGACCGAGAAATTGGGCACAACAAGGACCCTCGGCTGGGCCGCCGCTGCCCGCGGGGTCTGCCGGGTGGAGTTATCAAGGAGATCGTTCGCCTCGGCGAGCCTGGCCCCGTCGAACCCGGACGTCCCGATGACCATGTTCAGGCCGGACCGCACGCACCACCGCAGGTTGTCCATCACGACCCCTGGACTGGTGAAATCGACCACCACGTCGCAGCCACGCAGGTCATCGCGCGAGTCGCCCGCGTCCACCTCGGCCACCAGCTCGAGATCGCGGGCGCCACGCACGGTCTCGCTGACCAGTGACCCCATCCGCCCCTTGGCTCCGAGCACTCCGACCTTGATCACGGCAGCCCTCCTGCTCAGGCGGCGACCGCCGCCGCGAACGAGTCCGCATCGTCGTAAGGACCAACGACAGCAAGCGCCTTGGGGCCTGCCAAGACCGCGACAGCAACCTCGCGCACGTCCTCGAGCGTCACCGCCTCGATCCTGGCCAGGATCTCGTCGACGGGCTCCAGCCTGGGATATACGAGCTCGGATTTGCCAAGCCTGGTCATCCGGGAGGCCGGGTCCTCAAGGCCGAGTACGATCGAGCCGCGCAACTGGCCTTTGCCCCGGTCGAGTTCCTCTTTGGTCAGGCCGCCGTCGCAAACCTTCGCGATCTCGTCCACGCAGATGGCGAGTACCTCGTCTGCCTTGGCTGGCAGGCAGCCCGCGTAGATCCCCCACATGCCGATGTCGGCGTGCTGGGCGTTGAAGCTGTAGACCGAGTAGGCCAGCCCGCGCTTCTCCCTGATCTCCTGGAACAGTCGCGACGACATGCCGCCGCCGAGCGCCGCGTTCAGCACGCCGAGCGAGAATCGCCGGTCGTCGGTCCTGGCCAGGGCCGCGCAGCCGAGGACCAGGTTCGCCTGCTCGATCGGACGCGAGATGAGCCGCACGCCCGTTCCCGACCCAACATCAGGCCCGGCCCTGCCAGGGAGCCTGGGAGCTACCGGCACGGCCCGGTCGTTGATGGCTGACGCGAAACACCGGCTGGTGAGCTCGACCACCTCGTCATGATCGAGCCGCCCGGCGGCCGCCACGACCAGGTTCTCGGGCCGGTACCTGGCAACATAATGCTCGGCGATCTGGCTCCTGCTGATCGCGTTGATCGAGTCGGCTGTGCCCAGGATCGGGCGGCCAAGCGGGGTGTCTCCGAACAGCTGCCAGCCGAACGCCTCGTGGACCGTGTCGGACGGGTCGTCGTCGGTCATGGCGATCTCTTCGAGAATCACCGCCCGCTCCGCCTCGACCTCGTTCGGCTCGAGCAGGGATCCGGTCACCATGTCGGCGAGCACGTCGATCGCCAGCGGCAGGTCGGCATCCAGCACGCGCGCGTAGTAGCAGGTGTACTCCTTCGCGGTGAACGCATTCAGTTCCCCGCCGACGGCGTCGATGGCAGCCGAGATGTCGAGCGCCGACCGCTTGGCCGTGCCCTTGAACAGCAGGTGCTCCAGGTAGTGCGTCGCGCCCGCATGGGTAATGTCCTCGTCCCGCGAGCCGACGCCAGCCCAGATCCCGAACGAGGCGGACCTGACGGCTGGCAGCGACTCGGTAATGACCCGCAGGCCGCCGGGGAGCACCGTGCGGCGTACGGTGCTCTCGCCGTCTGCCAGCCGTTCGGTCCCTTCGGTGCGCCGCTTGTCAGCGGTCATGAGTTGCCGGACTCGCGCTCGCGGTGCCTGGTGCGGTAATGCTCTCCGGAGCTGCGCTCACCACGTCCGCGTTCGCCCCTCTCACCCCGGTCCCTGCTCCGCCCGCCACGGTCGCCCCGGTCACCGCCCCGGTCGCGGTCGCCCCGGTCACCGCCCCGGTCGCGGTCGCCGCCGCCGAGATCCTCGCCGGCCGCCTCGCGCTCGACGACTTCCACCGGTACGAGCGACAGCTTGCCGCGGTCGTCGACCTCGCGGATCTCAACCTGGAGCTTGTCGCCGACCTTGATCACGTCATCGACGTTCTCGATCCGCACGCCACCGTGCAGCTTGCGGATCTGGGTGATGTGCAGTAGCCCGTCCTTGCCGGGCAGCAGCGAGATGAAGGCGCCGAACGTGGTGGTCTTCACCACCGTCCCGAGGAACCGCTCGCCGACCTCAGGAATGTGCGGGTTCGCGATCGCATTGATCGCCGACCTCGCCGCCTCGGCCGACGTTCCGTCGGTGGCACCGATATAGATGGTGCCGTCATCCTCGATGGTGATCTCAGCGCCCGTGTCCTCCTGAATCGAGTTGATCATCTTGCCCTTCGGGCCGATGACCTCGCCGATCTTGTCCACCGGAACCTTGACGGTGATGATCCGCGGCGCGTTCTCGCTCATGTCGGCCGGGGCACTGATGGCCTCGCGCATGACGTCGAGAATGGTCAGCCTGGCGTCGCGGGCCTGCGTCAGCGCTGCTGCGAGCACCGACGCCGGGATGCCGTCGAGCTTGGTGTCGAGCTGCAGGGCAGTGATCATTTCCTTGGTGCCGGCGACCTTGAAGTCCATGTCGCCGAAGGCGTCCTCGGCGCCGAGGATGTCGGTCAGGGTCACGTAACTGCCACCCTCGTGGATGAGGCCCATCGCGATCCCGGCCACCATGTCCTTCAGCGGGACTCCCGCGTCGAGCAGCGACATCGTGGACGCGCAGACCGAGCCCATCGACGTCGAGCCGTTCGACCCGATGGCCTCGGAGACCTGCCTGATGGCGTAGGGGAATTCCTCGCGGGTCGGCAGGACGGGAACCAGGGCGCGCTCGGCCAGTGCGCCATGCCCGATCTCGCGCCGCTTCGGCGAACCGACCCGGCCGGTCTCGCCGGTGGAGTACGGCGGCATGTTGTAGTTGTGCATGTAGCGCTTGGTCCGCTCAGGGTTGAGCGTGTCGATCATCTGCTCCATCCTGAGCATGTTCAGCGTGGTCACGCCGAGCACCTGGGTCTCGCCGCGCTCGAACAGGGCCGAGCCGTGCACCCGAGGGACGACGCCAGCCTCGGCGGAAAGCTGCCGAATGTCGGCGAGCCCGCGCCCGTCGATCCGCAAGCCGTCCCTGACGATCCGCTCCCTGACCAGTTTCTTGGTCAGGGCCCTGAACGCCGCGCTGATCTCGTTCTCCCGGCCCTCGAACTTCGCCCCGACCCGCTCGGTAACGGTGGCCTGGATCCGGTCGGTCTCGGTACCGCGTTCCTGCCTGCCGGGGATCGTGAGCGCGGCGGCGAGCTCGCCCGCGGCCTCGGCGACGACGGCCTCGTAAATATCGGGCTGGTAGTCGGTGAAGATCGGGAACGCGGCAGTCTCCTTGGCCGCGGCGGCCGCGACCTGCTGCTGAGCGTCGCACACTGCCTTGATGAATGGCTTGGCTGCCTCGAGACCCTGAGCGACGATGTCCTCAGTCGGGCGGATGGCGCCGCTCTCCTGGTCGGCAAGCAGCCGCAGCGTGCTCGGCGTGGACTCGGCCTCCACCATCATGATCGCTACGTCGCCGTCCTCAAGCACCCGGCCGGCGACGACCATGTCGAAGGTGGCCTCACCGAGCTGCGAGTGTGTCGGGAAGGCCACCCACTGGCCCCTGATCAGCGCGACTCTGGTGCCGCCGATGGGGCCAGCGAAAGGCATGCCAGCCAGCTGGGTGGACAGGGAGGCCGCGTTGATGGCGACCACATCGTAGAGATGCTCGGGATTTAGCGCCATGATCGTCTCGACGATCTGCACCTCGTTGCGCAGGCCCTTGACGAAGGACGGCCGCAGCGGCCGGTCGATCAGGCGGTCGGTGAGGATCGCGTCCTCGGACGGCCTGCCCTCACGACGGAAAAACGAGCCGGGAATCCGGCCCGCCGCGTACATTCGCTCTTCACAATCCACCGTCAGGGGAAAGAAGTCCAGGTTCTCCCTGGGATGCTTGGACACCGTGGTGGCGGATAGCACCATGGTCTCGTCGTCGAGGAAGACGACGGCTGAGCCTGATGCTTGCTTGGCCAGGCGGCCGGTCTCGAATCTGATCCTGTGGACGCCGAACTGGCCGTTGTCGATCACGGCTTCGGCGGTGTGCACACCCTCCATGGGGTGAGACCTCCTTGAATGAGGTCCCGCGTCTGCCCGCCGCTAGTGGAGCGTCGTCGGCATCCAGTCTGCTGGACGGAAGCTGCCGACCGGTCTTCGATCGAAGCCCTCGGATGTGCCGGGCCGTGCGGCTCGCGCACGTCCGGCCTATCCGAGAACCACTACCGAGGACCGGCCTCAGGCACGCTCAGCGCTCCCGGCCGGGGCCGCGGGACGTTTCGGGTTGTACCTCGTGCGTCTGGTTAGTGTCTTATTTAGTTGACAACGGGCTCATCAGCACCCTGGTCCTGACCACCAATGTAGCGCCAGCGGCCGGCGCAGAGCGATTCGTGCCGCCCGAGCGTGTCCGATCAGCTAGCGGCGGAGCCCCAGCTTCTCGATCAGCGCGCGGTAGCGGCTGATGTCCTCACGGGACAGATACTGCAGCAGTCGCCGGCGGCGGCCGACGAGCAGCAGCAGCCCGTGGCGGCTGTGATGGTCGTGCTTGTGCACCTTCAGGTGCTCGGTCAGATCATTGATCCGCCTGCTCAGCAGCGCGATCTGGACCTCCGGCGAGCCGGTGTCACCCTCACTAGTCGCGTGCGCGGCGATGATCTCCTTCTTTACTTCGGTCTCGAGCGGCACAGTGTTCCCTCGTGGTAGTTGGTCGTCAGGTGGCCCGCTGCGGCGGCCTGCGCGGGTACGCTTGGTCCACGCCGCGGCGGGAAAGGTGCGGGCGGAACTGCCCGCCGCCTTGGTCGGCAAGCCGCATGAGGGCGCAGCAAGCCTGGCCAGATACTTCGGCCGTCAGCTACGGTATCACGCCGAAGCGGCCCGTCGCGCCTCGCACTTCGGCCCGCCCTGCTGCGCCGCCTCGCCGAGCCGGCTCGCGCACGTGCGCGCATCTCCGGCCCACAGGTTCGCTGGCCGAGGAGGATGAGGCGGCTTACCGGCGGGTGATCTCGCGGGCGGCCGCGACGTCCGTGTGCATCTGGTCGACGAGTTCGCCAGCCGAAGCGAACTTGATCTGGCCGCGGATTCGGTCCGCGAACTCGATGGCCACGTGCACCCCGTACAGATCCAGATCGTCCCGGTCCAGGGCGTAAGCCTCAACCGTCCGGTCCGCCCCTTCGAAGGTTGGGTTGGTGCCGACGGAGATCGCGGCTGGCCAGCGTTCCTGTTCGGTGCCGTCGGTGTCCAGACTGGCCAGCCAGCCCGCGTAGACACCGTCGGCCGGTATCGCCGTATGCGGCGGCGGCTCGGCGTTGGCCGTGGGAAAGCCGAGCGCCTTGCCGCGCTGCTGACCGCGCACGACGACACCCTCGACCCGGTGCGGCCGCCCGAGGTCAAGCGCGGCGACGGCGACGTCCCCGGCAGCCAGCAAGTCCCTGATCCGGCTCGATGAGACCGTGACGCCATGATCGGTAAGGAGCGGGACGCCCTCGGCGGTGAAATCGTACTTCTCGCCTAGTTCGCCGAGCAGCGCGACGTTACCAGCAGCCTTGTGCCCGAACCTGAAGTTCTCCCCGATCACAACCGCGGCCGCATGCAGCCCGTCGACCAGGACGGACTTTACGAAGTCCTCGGCGGGTACCTGCGAGAACTCGTAGCTGAACGGCAGCACGCAGACGGCGTCTGCCCCCAGCCTGCCGAGCAATTCGGCCCGGTACGCAGGGGTACATAGCAGCGGCGGATGCGAGCCTGGCCGGATGACCTCGTCAGGATGGGGATCGAAGGTGACGACCACGAGCGGCAGCCCGAGTTCGGCGCCGATCTGCTTCGCGCGAGCCACAATCCGCCGGTGACCGCGGTGCACGCCGTCGAATACGCCGATGGTGACGACAGACCTGCCCCAGTTCGCTGGGACGTCTTGCAGACCCTGCCAGCGATGCACCGTCAACGTCCTTTCCGCCTGCGCTTGGCCTACCAGCGTAGTGAGTCAGCGACCCCGGACCTACAGGGCACCAGGCCAGCCCGCCGTGCCGCCGGCCTCAGCCGGAAGTCCAGCACCGGCGCGGGCCGAGCCGCGCACCGGACCTCCTGCCGACGGCCTCAGGGTACGAATACTGCCAAGGGTCGCATTTCGCCGCCGTGTTGCACGAGCAGCGCGGTCAGGCTGCCGTCGGGCCCGAACGCGGCGATCGGCGCGTCGGCCGCCCCGACGCCAGCCTCCGCTGCTGGCAGCCTGACACCGTGCGACACGAGGCGGGCCTGCTCGGCGGTCAGCCGCAGGTGCCCGAAGGCCGCCGCGGCGGCCTGCGCCAGCGGGATGAACTCGAACTTGCCGGCCAGCTCATCGAGCGTTCTGGCATCTTCGACCCGGTAAGGACCGACCCTCGTGCGGCGGAGCGCGGTCAGATGACCGCCGGTGCCCAGAGCCTGGCCAAGGTCGCGGGCGATAGCCCTGATGTACGTGCCGGTTGAGCAGCTCACCGCGACGTCGATATCAACCATGCCGTCGCCGGCGGGGCGACGCTCCAGCAGGTCAAGCCGGGTGATAGTCACCGGCCTTGCGACCAGCTCGGGGGTCGCGCCAGACCTGGTCAGCCGGTAGGCGCGCTGGCCATCCACCTTGATCGCGCTGATCCGCGGCGGTACCTGGCTGATCCGGCCCACGAACGTGCCGAGCGCCGAGCGCAGCGTCTGCTCCGTGACCGCTGCCGCATCTTCGGCCGCGCCGTCGGCTGGCGGCAGAACCTCGCCGTCGGCGTCGTCAGTGACCGTTGACTGGCCGAGCCTGATCGTGCCCGCGTACTCCTTGTCGGTCAGCGCCAGGTGCCCGAGCAGCCTGGTGGCCTTCTCGACCCCGATCACCAGGACACCAGTGGCCATGGGATCGAGAGTGCCCGCGTGGCCCACCCGCCGGGTTCCGGTCAGCCGCCTGATCCGCGCCACCACGTCGTGCGAGGTCATCCCGCCCGATTTGTCAACGATGACCAATCCCGACTCGATCATTAAGGCCCCCGCCTGGCCCGATCCGCGGGAGCGGGCCTGTGGCTGTCCCCCGCGGTCCGCGCGACCGCTGCTGGCCGGCCTCACGGCCCCTCGTCCTCCGCCTCGTCGTTGCTCCGGTAGGGATCAGGGTCTCCCGCGTGCACGGCGCCGGCCCGGACCGCGGCCAGCCGAGCATCGGCCTCCCGAGCCTTGACCACGAGATCCTCGATGGACCTGGCACCCTCGGGCAGCATGTCCTGCTCGAAGGTGATGGACGGGGTGTGCTTGACGCCGGTCTGCCTGCCGACCTCGGAGCGGATCACGCCAGTCGCGCTGGCCAGCGCGGCCGCCGTCGCCGCCTGCTCCTCGGCCGACCCGTACACCGTATAGAACACTGTCGCGTCGCGCAGGTCACCGGTCACGCGGGTGTCGGTGACCGTAACGAAGCCGAGCCGCGGGTCCTTGATTCTCCGCTCGAGCATTTCGGCGACGATCTGAGTGATCCGCTCGCTTAGCCGTCGCGCCCTCGCCGGATCCATCGGTGTTCACTCCCCTTCGTCATTGAACAGCCGCTGCCTGGCAGACAACAGCTCGATGCCGGGACGGGCAGCGACGAACCGCTCGCATGCCTCGAGAACCTGAACCGCGTGCGACGCCGTCGAGGTCACCACGGCGACGCCGATCTCGGTTCTGCGGTGCAGGTCCAGGTGCCCGGTCTCGGCGATCGCGAGGCCAGGGAACTTCCTGTGTACCTCGGCGATCAGCGGCTTGACCTCTGAGCGCTTCTGCTTCAGCGATCTGACGTCGCCGAGCAGCACGTCCAGGGTTAGCGCGCCCACGTACACACCAGTGCCCTTCCCTCACGGCATGCGCCAATGCGGCAGGAGCCTCGGCGGAGCCCCCGGACCCGGCCTGGCCGGGCCGGGCCGGGCCGGGGCCCGCCTGGACTGGCCGGTGCCTCAGCCTCGCGGCTTCTCCCGCATCTCGAAGGTCTCGATGACATCGCCGATCTTGACGTCGTTGTAGCCGATCCCGATCCCGCACTCGAAGCCCTCGCGGACCTCGGTCGCATCGTCCTTGAACCGGCGCAACGACTCGATGGACAGACTGTCGGACACCACGACGCCGTCCCTGACCAGGCGCGCCCTGGAGTTCCTCGTGATCGTCCCTGAGCGGACGATGCACCCGGCCACGTTGCCGATCCGCGGCACCCTGAACACCTCGCGGACCTCGGCGGTGCCGAGCTGAGCCTCCTCGAACTCCGGCTTCAGCATGCCCTTGAGCGCGGCCTCGATCTCCTCGATCGCCTGGTAGATGATCGAGTAGTACCTGATGTCCACGCCCTCGCGCTGGGCAAGCTCGCCCGCACGGCCGGCCGGCCGCACGTTGAAGCCGATGATGACGGCATCCGACGCGATCGCCAGGTTGACGTCGTCCTGGGTGATGGCGCCGACGCCGCGGCCGATGACGCGCAGCACGACGTCCTCGCCCACGTCGATCTTGAGCAGCGCGTCTTCCAGCGCCTCGACCGAGCCTGACACGTCACCCTTGATGATGAGCAGCAGTTCCTCGCGCGCTCCTGACTTGAGCGCCGACTCGAGGTCTTCAAGCGTGACCCGCGGCCGCCGCTGGGCGAACTGGGCCGTCCGCTCCCTTGCCTCGCGCCGCTCGGCGATCTGCCTGGCTACGCGGTCGTCGGAGACGGTGAGGAAGCTGTCGCCGGCGTCGGGCACGGCCGTCAGGCCGAGCACCTGGACC
>DASWGE010000434.1:0-2373 GCA_036393895.1 Streptosporangiaceae bacterium
GACCGAATCCCACACTTCGAGATCACCGAGGTACTCGGCCCAGCCTTTCGGGTCATCGTGCCTGAGGCGCTCATAAGACGCCTCGATGATCGCCCACTCCTGGCGCGCTTTCAGCTGGCTGCACACGTCGCGGAGCAGCGCCGCCATCGTGATCCCTTGTGCGCGAGCCACAGCTGCAAGGCAATCGCGCACCGCTGTGTCCACCTTGATCGTTGTCACTGTCATACTTTTAGTATGCCTGTAGGTATACCAGGTAGGCTACTGAAACGGCTACGCCATGCTGGGAGACGGAACCAGTCGGTGCGGGTCGATAAGCCCTGGCTCAGACGCCATGTATAGGTCGAATTCGTCCACTCGCCAGCCGGCCCGCAGCAAGGAGCGAGTCCCCGGGTGCGGCGCAGGAAGGCAGACCCTGGCGCGCCCTTCGGCCGGCTCCAGCCAGGACAGGACGGCGAGGACCGCGTCCCTGGAAACGTCATCACCGGCTCGCGGATCGGCGGCGAGGTGACAGATCCCGAACTCCGGTCCTGCTCCGCCGATTGTCCCGGCGGCGACCGGCTGGCCATCCAGGCTCGCTACGACCGCCCCTCCGCCCGGCCAGCCAGCCCAGAACTGATGCTCGGTAGTGCGATCGATTCCGGTCCAGTCGCGTTCCAGCGCTGCGGCTTGCTCGGGTTCCGCGGGCGCGACCAACCAGCGAGGCGGCATCCGCAGCGAACGCACGTCACCGCCCAGGTACAGCAGCGGCCACCAGGCATCCACCCCGAAGCTGGTGTATAGCGGCAGGGCGTTCGCATGCAGGCTGCTGAACGTCATCCGCCGCTGCTCGCCGGTCCAGAGCGCGCCGAGTATCGCCCGGCCGGTCCCTGTTCCGTGCGCGGCGGGAGCGACGAACAGATCGGTCAGCATGCAGATGGCCGGCGGGCTCGTCCCAATCTGAACTGTCGCCCCGAAGCCCGTCACCGCGCCGGCTCGGTCGGCCACCAGCAGCGAGCCATGCGTCATCAGGTATCTGATGTAACCGGGGTAGACCTCGTCCCAGTCCTCGTCCTGCCCGGTCGCCATCGCGATCGCGATGATCGCCGGGAGATCGGCTGCCTCGGCCGCACGGACGCTGGCCGGCGCAGCTTCGCTTGATGCCACCACGTCACCCTGTCACACGGCGGTGACTGCCAAACGCGCGGACGAATCTGCTGCCGCGACCTGTCAGACTTTACCCATGACCGCATTGCCCGCTCTCCGGCCCGCCGGCCACGCGCCGACCGGCCTGCATGAGCCATGCGTGCTGCTGAAGCTGGGCGAGATCGTGCTCAAAGGCAAGAATCGCCAGCAGTTCGAGCGGCTGCTGCAGAACAACATCAGGCTGGCGGCGGCGGATCTCGGGGTCGGTATCCGGCTCTGGCAGCGTGACGGGGTCATTGTCCTGACGCCGACGGCGGCCGTCCTGCACACCGAGTCCGCCGCGGTAAGCGAGGCCGCGCCGACGGCGGCCGTCCTGCACACCGAGTCCGCCGCGGCACGCGAGGCGGCGCAGGCGGCGGCTGACCTGATCGCCGAGCGCATGCTAAACGTCATGGGTGTGGTCAGGGTCTGCCGTGCAGTGCGTGTCGCCAAGGTGGCACAGGCCGCGATCGATACCGCAGCCGACCTGGCCGGGGGCCGGCCTGGTACCTTCGCGGTCCGTGCGAAGCGACGCGACAAGCGTTTTCCCGTGACGTCGGCGGAGCTGGCGATCGCGGTCGGCGGCCGGATCCAGCGGCAGTATGGCAACCCGGTCAACCTGCGGCATCCTGACTTCACCATTCACATCGAGGTCGACCAGTCCGAGATCTTCCTGTACACCGACGGCCTGGCTGGCCAGGGGGGCCTGCCGGTCGGGATGAGCGGGCGTGGCCTCGTGCTGATGTCTGGTGGCATCGACTCGCCGGTCGCCGCGTACCGGATGATGCGCCGCGGGCTCTACTGCAGTTTCCTGCATTTTTCTGGTATGCCGCTGACCGGCCCTGAGTCTGTCTACAAGGCGTACGGCCTGGTCCGCCAGCTCGACAGGTTCCAGCGCGGGTCGCGGCTCTTCGTGATCGCGTTCGGCCGGGCACAGCGGCGACTCGCCACATCTGGGTCTGGCCGGCTCCAGATCATGGCGCAGCGGCGGCTGATGCTGAAAACCGCACAGGCCATGGGCCGTCGGGTACGCGCGGACGCCCTGGTCACCGGCGACTCGCTCGGGCAGGTCGCCAGCCAGACGCTAGCCAACATCACCGCGCTCGACGAGGCGGTGCGGCTGCCGATCCTGCGGCCGCTCATCGGCCTGGACAAAACCGAGATCATGGCCGAGGCGCGGCGGATCAGCACGCTGGCGCTGTCCCAGCTGCC
>DASWGE010000435.1:0-2860 GCA_036393895.1 Streptosporangiaceae bacterium
CGGGATTCTCGGTGTTGCCAGGTGCGGGCCGCGCGATCCAGTACGCCGCGTCGGGCAAGACCGGCTGCGGACATGGCCGCGGGGTCAGGCCGAGCCCCGAGACGTGCTGCGCCACCTCGCCGACGGTGGTGATCCAGAGTCCTGGGAGGGCAGCCATCCGGTCAATCAGCAGCTCAAGAGCGCGGGCACGGGCCGGCCGGCCGGAGAGGAACGGGTGACAGGTGAGCACGAATGCGGCGCCGATCGCGTGCATGGCCTCCAGCTCGAGGGTCCACATCTCCAGTGCCTTGGCCGGGCTCTCGATCACGCCGGATCCGATCAGGTCGGGCAGGAAGGCGTACTGCTCCCAGTCGTCAAGACCCCACCAGGCGGGGACCTCGATCAGGCTGGAGTCGTGCGCCGCGTTCTGGCCGGCCACGGCCAGCCGGTACGGGTGGTCGGAGTCCATCAGGCTGGAGTCGTACAGGAAGCCGCGTTCGGCCAGGAGACGCGGGGTGTTGTAGGTCAACTCCCACATCGGCGCCCGGTATCCGGCCGGCCGCACGCCGGCGACGTCCCAGAGCGCTTCCAGGCCGAGGTCGATCATGTCCGCTTCGGTCCGCGCGTCCATGCCGATGGTGTTCTCGTGGAAGTACGAGTGGTGAGCGATCTCGTGGCCCGCAGCCGCTATCGCCCGTACGACGGCGGGGTAGCGGTGCGCCGAGTAGCCGGGCACGAAGAACGTCGCGCTGATGTCGTGCCTGGCCAGGAGTGCGAGTATCCGCGGGACGCCGGCCAGCGGGCCGTAGGCCTGATGGCTCATCGGGCTCATCCGGTAGACCGAGGAGATGTCGGCGGTCAGCACGGCGGCTTCGGCGTCCAGGTCGAAGGTCAGGCATGCGGCGGCCGAGTACCCTGCGGGCCAGGCGACGGGCGCGGCAGGGGTCGCGGTAGTGGCAAGGTTCTGGCCCGCCCTGGATCGGTCAGGCGTGCTCACTGGTACGTCCCGACGGCGTTCATGCCGGCAAGCATCGGGCCTGTCATCGGCATTGACCATCCGACTGCGGTGCAGACTTCCTGCGCGGGTTCATAACGTGGTATGACGGGCATGGCACCCGGGTTCCCTGACGGGGGACAGCGATGACGATGACCGTCCGAGAGTTGCTCGACCGACCCCGCTTGCAGCTCACCCTGGTCGGGGGAGCGTCCGGTCTGGACCGGGAGATCACCTGGGCGCACGCCTCGGACTTGCAGGCGCCATGGGACTGGCTCGGCCCTGGCGAGCTGCTACTGACGAACGGGACCGGCATCGGAGCATCGCCAGACGCGCAGGTGCATTTCGCCGGCCAGCTGGCCAGGATCGGGGCGAGCGGGCTCGTGATGGGCCTGGGCACCGGCGGTGCTCCGGTCACGCCTGAGCTGGCGGAGCGAGCCGGCCAGCTTGACCTGCCGGTGCTCACGGTGCCGTACTCGATCCGGTTCAGCGATATCGCCAGGGCCGTAGCCGGAGCGAACGACCAGCACGCCCAGGAGCCGCTGGGCGACGTTGCCCAGTTCTATGACCTGCTACGGCTCTGGATGGCGGCCGGCGACCTGGGGCGGGCGACCTTCGATTCCCTGGGCCGCCGGCTTGGGCTTCGGCTCGACCTCATTGACGCCGAGACCGGGGCGTCGGTGTTCGATGACCAGACCGTCGGCCCGCTCGGCCGGCTGCTCGCACGGAGCGTGGCCGAGCACGGCCACGCCATTCCCGGGCTGTTGTGGCTGAGCCGCGATGGCAGCGGTGACGGCGAGGTGCCCGCGCTGGCGGTCGCCGTTCCGGGCGAGCCGCTGACGGCGCTGGTCGTCGAGCCATTGGGCGGTCGGCTGCCCAGCGTCTCTGTGCTTCAGCACGTGGCCGTCGCTGGCGCGGTTCAGCTCGCCCAGATCGTGTCCGAGCGCGAGCGTCACCGTCGCGAGGGCGCGGAGCTGCTCGCCCAGCTGCTCGACCCGCACCGTGGCTGGCGGCTGGCGGGCGGGGTGGGAGCGGGCGAGCCCGAGCGACCCGACTTCGCGGCCAGCGTGATGGTCGTCCTGCGGGCCACGAAGCCGGGGGCCGAGGACAGCGTGCACGGGGCCGCTTCCCGCGCGCACATTGCCAGCCTCGTGCTGCGTCGCGATGACCTGCTGTACGCGATCGTTCCCGCGGCGGCCACTGCCGGGTTCGTGGCGCACGCGGCGGCCTCTGGCTGCAGCGCGGGGGTGAGCGACGTGGTGGGTGCCGCGGAGCGGACTCCGGATGCCGCGCAGGAAGCACTATGGGCCCTGGGCATCGCGGAGGCCAACAACGCGCAGGTCGTCCGCTACGGCGAAGGCGCCAGGCTGCTGATGCCGCGAAGCCCCGCCGAGGCGCGGTCGCTTGTCGATCAGGTTCTCGGCCAGTTGCTGGCCTACGACCGTGCCCACGGATCGCACTATGTCAGCACGGTGCGTGCGTTTGTCCGAGCCGACGGCTCCTGGCAGCGTGCCGCGGCCGAGATGCATGTGCACAAGCAGACGCTCGGGTACCGGCTGCGCAAGGTCGAGGAGCTGACGGGCCGCGGTTTCGCCCGTACCCAGCACCTGGCCGAGTGGTGGTTCGCGCTCCAGGCCCTCGACCTGCTCGCCGCCGGCGGCGGTCAGCCGGGCCCGGTCACCTGAACCGGGTCACCTGAACCGGAATCAGCGCGAGGTAAGCCGGTCGGTGTCGATCAGCCCGCGGCCGAAGGCGTCCATCCGCTTCCAGCGCCCTGGCACTTCGAGCAACTCGAGGTGACCGATCCGCTTCGGCAGCGCCGGGTCGATCAGCAGATGGTCGTCGTGCGGCTCAAGTCCGAGCGCAGTCCGCAGCAGGAGCAGTGGC
>DASWGE010000436.1:0-7468 GCA_036393895.1 Streptosporangiaceae bacterium
CCGCCCATTCCGTCGGCGACCGCGAGCAGGTGCGGTCCGGCGTAGGCTGAGTCCTCGTTGCCCTCCCTGAGCAGGCCGACGTCCGAGCGGACCGCGTAGCGGAGTGCAAATGTCATCACGCAGCTCCAGGACGATCTAGCCGGTCGGGTCGGCACCACGACCCGCACCCTGGGTCGGCGGCCCGGTCAGCAAAACGGTAGGACTTCATGTTGGGATCGAGCCTAGATCCTGTCGGACCCGTGCGCGCATCAGCAAGAGCTTCTAGCACCAATTTCGCGAACCGGAAATACAGTGCTCGCATGGTACACGGTAAGCGTCAGCCATGAGCTATACCAGGCCGAGCAGCGCCAGTCTCGCAATGGCGCGGGTGACGCAGGACCGGGGCGACGGCCCTGGCAGCCGGGTACCCCGGGCCCGGCCCGCACCGGCCGTCGATCATGCCAGAAACTTTATGGATGATAGTGCAAATCCGGCGGCGCAGTTACGATGCGTGAGACAACACGGCACGGAGCGCTAAGACGGTAATGCGCAGATCGGAGCGTGACACGCCGATGAAGTCCGATCCGCCGGTCACTCTGAAAGATGTGGCCGCGCTGGCCGGCGTTCATCCGGCAACGGCGTCACGCGCCCTCAACCCCGAGACCAGACTCCTGGTCAGCGGCGCAACCGCGAGCCGCATCATGGCCGCCGCCGACTCACTCGGCTACCGGCCGAATACCGTGGCGAGGAGCCTGCGGACCCGCCGCTCGCACACCGTTGGCGTGCTGATACCGGATCTCACCAACCCGCTGTTCCCGCCGATCGTCAGAGGCATCGAGGACAGACTCGCCGCTGACGGATATGTCGCGCTGATAGGCAACACCGACTCGGACATCGACCGGGAGCGACTGGTCTTCGAGCGGATGCGAGCCAGGCACGTTGACGGATTCGTATGCGCGACCGCGCACCTGCGCAGCCCGCTGCTGGCCGAGGCGTCCGCCGCGGGGATCTGCGTGGTGCTCGTCAACAGGCACGCCGAGGGCTACGGGTTTCACAGCGTGTCCGCAGACAACGAGCGCGGCATCGCCATGGCGGTCGCGCATCTCGTCTCGCTCGGTCACCGCCGCATCGCCCACATCGCTGGGCCGCAGGACGTCTCGACTGGCCTCAGCCGCTACCAGGGCTTTCTCGCCGCGATGCGGGCGCACGGTCTGGCGGCCGACCCCGCGCTGGTCGTTCGCGCAGGTGCCTACTCGCTGGAAGAGGGGGACAGGTGCGGCCGCGAACTGCTCGCGGTGGGCCGCGGCTGCACGGCCATCGCCGCGGCGAACGACATGCTGGCCGTGGGGTGTTATGCGGCGCTCGAGGCCGCCGGCCTGTCCTGCCCGCAGGACATCTCGTTGGTCGGGTTCAACGACATGCCCTTCATCGACCGGCTCAGGCCACCGCTGACCTCGGTGAGCTTCCCGCATTACCAGGTGGGAACCGAGGCTGGCCGACTGATACTCGAGCAGATCGCGGCGAGCGCCAGCCGCGACGGCGCGGTCGGCGACGAGCCCAAGGTCCTCTTTCTCGCGCCCGATCTCAAGGTCAGGGGCTCGACCGCGCAGCCACCCGGCTAGCCATCAGCAGGCGAGTGGATGGAAGTGCCACCCACAGCCAATCGCGGGATGGGAGTGCCACCCATACACCAGCGGACAGCTGCAAGGACCGACGGCGGTGCGGGGCAGTCACCCCGCCAGGTGGCTGGCCATCCAGTCAGCGCTGTACAGGCGGTGCTTGTACGACACGTTGGCGCAGCCGTGATTGCCGTCGTCGAGCAGCACCAGTTCGGCGCGGGAGCCAATCTCACTGGCCAGGCGCTCGGCGTCCTGCCAGGGGAAGATCCGGTCAAGCTTGCCGGCCACGACCAGCACCGGCGCCGTGATCCGGCCGGCCAGACCGGCCATGGACAGCTCCGCTGCGCGCTTCCTGGCCTGCTCCTGCGACCCGGACTTGGACCTGACCGTGAAGGCTGCGCGGCTGAGATCGGGCAGCCGGTCCCAGATATCGCCGAGGCAGTAGGTCGGGCAGAGCGAGATGCAGGCGCGGATCGCAGCATCGCCGCTGGCGACCCGGGCGGCGTAGTAGCCGCCGAGGCTTACTCCCCAGATCCCAATCCGGCCCGGATCGATGCCGGGCAGCCCATTCAGCGTGTTCACGATGACCGCGCCCGGGACCTCCCAGTCCGGCCTGATCGCCAGGTCGTACTCGGCCTCGCCCTGGCCGGGGCCGTCCACGGACAAGGTGGCAATGCCACGGCTGAGGAACAGATCCTCGGTCGGCCTGAACTCCTCCTTGGCGGAGTCCAGGCCAGGGATCAGGACCACGGCAGGATGCGGTCCAGAGCCATCGGGCCGCCGCAACACCGCGGCGATCGTTGCCCCGTCGAACGGTATCTCGACGCGCTCACCGGGCGGGTCGAGGAACGGCAGCGCTTCGCCCGCGCATCGCACAGCCATCAAGTGCGCAGCGCGCATCTGGTCGATGTCGTCAACGAACATGAACTTGGCGAAGTGGTAGTAGACAGCGGCCTGAGACAGATGCGCCCCGGCCGACCGCCGCCGGCCCGCGGCGAGCGCGTCCCTGCCCAGCTTCTCGTGCACGGCGCCTGCCGCGCACCACTGCTCGCACCAGGAACCCCAGGTCTCGATCGCCGACGTCACCCGCACGAAGTCGTTGTAATCAATGCCGTTGGCCACGAAGCGCGGCGCCCAGTGGCTGACCGCGGCGGAGACTCGGCTATCAGGGACTGGGCTATCTGCCATGCGCGCCAGCATTGCACACGTTTGCACACAATGGGCCGACCGAGCCAGGGGCGAGCAGGTGCGCCTATCGCGGAACCGGGCCGGAAAATCATCCGTTGACAAGAGGGTGTCTGATACCTCACGCTCGTCCTGCAAACGATTGCTGGATTCCGGTGAAATGGACGTGGGCGGCGCTGGCTCGGCGTCGGCTGCCCGGCGTCTTCGAGTCCGAGGTGGGCGACATGGCCGATCGGGGTGGCGGACACAGGCTCGGCTGGCTGGGCGTCGGCCGGATGGGCGTGGCGCTGATCCACCGGCTGCTTGACGCAGGCTGCGACGTCACGGTCTACAACAGGACCAGGGCCAAGGCAGAACCGCTCGCGGCAGCCGGGGCGAAGATCGCCAGCACGGCGGCCGAGCTTGCCTCGGCCGACATCGTGTTCGTCACGGTCGGCACCTCGCAGGACTTTATCGATGCCCTGACCGGGCCGGGCGGGTTGACTTCAGGCGACCGGGCGCCCTCGGTGGTAGTCGACTGCTCGACCGTCTCGGCCGAGGCGTCGCAGCTAGTCAGGGAGATGCTCGCCGGCCAGGGCTGCGCGCTGCTCGCCGCGCCGGTAATGGGCAAC
This sequence comes from Streptosporangiaceae bacterium, assembly GCA_036393895.1. Taxonomy (GTDB): domain Bacteria; phylum Actinomycetota; class Actinomycetes; order Streptosporangiales; family Streptosporangiaceae; genus Chersky-822. The sequence continues at coordinate 3,395 of DASWGE010000436.1, forward strand.
CCCAAAGTCGCCGAGGTCGGCAGGCTGACCTTCGCCGTTTCAGGCTCTCGCTTGGCCTTCGATACGGTCGGCCCTTACCTGGACATGCTCGGCGCGGGCGCGACCTACGTCGGCGACGGGGAGCTGGCGAGGACGGTCAAGCTCTGCCACAACCTGTTCCTCGGCGTCGTTACCCAGTCGCTCGCCGAAATCACCGTTCTGGCCGAGAAGAGCGGCATCAGCAGGCAGGCGCTGCTGGCCTGCCTCAACAAGAGTGTCATGGGCTCGACGTTCAGCAGGTACAAGACGCCGGCCTTCGTGAACCTCGATTTCCACCCGACATTTACCTCTTCGCTGCTGCGCAAGGACTTCGACCTTGGACTGGCGGCGGCGAGAGAGCACGAGGTGCCGATGCCGATCGCGTCGGCTGTGCACCAGCTCGTGCAGGGCCTTGTCGGCTACGGATTCAGCGAGGACGACTTCGCCACCTTGCTCGTCCTCCAGGCCAGATCGGCCGGCCTGGAGCTGGCCAGCGAGAACGCGGAGGTATCTGACGGGCTCGAGCCCGCCAGCAGAGATTGAACGGGTTATCCACTCAACTCGGAAGGAGGACCGGGGATGAGTTCTCACCGCGCCCGGTTCTTGACCATCGGCATTTCCGCGGCCGTCCTGTCGGCCATGCTTGCCGCCTGCTCCAGCGGCGGCTCAGGCGGCTCAAACTCGCCTCCCGCCACCAAACCGATCCTGATCGGCGCGTCGCTTTCATTGACTGGTGACTTCTCCGCTGACGGCCAGGCGTTCCTGCGGGGCTACAAGCTCTGGGTCCACGACGTGAACGCCTCGGGCGGCCTGCTCGGCCGCCAGGTCAAGCTGATCTACCTGAACGACCGGAGTGACCCTGGCCAGGTGGTCACCAACTACACGACACTGATTTCTACCGACCATGTGGACCTGACCTTCGGGCCGTTCTCCTCGCTGCTGACCGCCCCGGCCTCGGGCGTGGCGGCGCGGAACGGCTACGCGTTCATCGAGGGCGCAGGCGGCGCGCCGAGCGTGTTCACGGCGCCGCCGAATGAGCAGGCCCACAACGTGTTCGACGTGAGCCTGCCGATCGCCGACGAATTGGTCCCGTTCGCCAACTGGGTGTCCTCGCTGCCTGCCAGCCAGCGCCCGAAGACGGCCGCCTACCCGATGGCCGACGACCCGTTCGCCGACCCGCCCGTCCAGCTGACGCAGACCATGTTGCAGAAGGCCGGCGTCAAGACCGTGTACTCCAAGATCTTCCCGGCCGAGGTACCTGACTACGCCCCGGCGGCAACCAACGTCGCGGCAAAGAACCCCGACGTCGTCGTGCTCGGCTCGACCGACGTGCCCACCGTCGGCGCCTTCATCAAGGCATTCCAGCAGCAGCACTACACCCCGAGGATCTTCATCGCGGCGGCCGGCCCCGACCAGGGCACCGCGTTCACCTCGGCGGTCGGCGTCGGCAACGCGAGCGGGATCATGGTCCCGAACGCGTGGTACGGCGGCTCGCCGAACCCGGAGAGCCAGAAGATGGTCGCCGAGTACATCAAGATCTACCACGGCACGCCGTCCGGGATTAACGCGGACGTTGCCGAGGCGTACTCGGTGGGGCAGGTCGCGCAGCAGGCCGTGGCGGCTACAAAGGGCCTCGTCAACTCCAAGATCATCCAGTACCTGCACAGCGGGGTCACGCTGCACTCCGTCCAGGGTCCGGTCAAGTTCGACTCGCTCGGCCGCAATGGCGCGGCGACGACGTTTATTTTCCAGTGGCAGAACGGCAAGTTCGTCCAGGTTCTCCCGGCCGGGGCATCCGGCTCGGTGAAGATCCTCAACCCCAAGCCAGCCTGGAAGTAAGGCTGAGCATGCTGGTGCACGGAGCAGCGCGCGGCGCAGACAGCGATGGGTACTGAACTCGCCCGCGCCGTGATCAACGGCGTCCTGGGCGGCGGCATCTACGCGCTGATGGCCGTCGGGCTGACGCTGATCTTCGGCGTGCTCGACATCATCAACATCGCCCAGGGCGTGATGGTGATTCTCGGCGCCTACCTCAGCTACGTGCTCTCCGTGCACCTGCACCTGGACCTGTTCCTCGGCCTGCTGATCACGGTCCCCGCGATGTTCGTGATCGGCGTGATCATCCAGGTCGCCTTCATCCGGCCGCTGCACGGCAGCGAGCGCACGTCGATGTCGTTGCTGGCGAGCTATGCCGTCGCGATCATCATCGAGGGCGTGCTCTACCTGGTATTCGGGCCGAACTACGTGACGCTCAACGCCTCGTACGTCACCAAGAGCGTCGCCCTGCTCGGCTTTCACCTCCCCTACATCGACCTGTACGGCTTTGGCCTGGCTGTAGTCCTTGTGGCGGCGCTCTACCTGTTGCTGTACAGAACCAGGTTCGGCCGCAGCGTCCGCGCCACCATGCAGGACAGAACGGCCGCGATGCTGGTCGGGGTCGATGTGAACCGGGTGGCCGCGCTGACCTACGGCATCGGCGTCGCCGTCACGGCCGCCGGCGGGATGATCTTCGGCGCCAGCGGCGGTGGCTTCAACCCGAACAGCGGGTACGACCTGATCTCCCGGCTGCTCGCGCTTATCATCCTGGCCGGGCTCGGCAGCATCGGGGGCGCGCTCGTGGCGTCGGTCTTCATGCTGACGGTCGAGTCCATCGTGGACATCTGGCAGCCGTCCTGGTCCATCGTGGTCTTCTACGCGGCGCTCGTGATCGTGCTGCTGGTCCGTCCGTCCGGCCTCTTCGGACGCCAGGCCGCGAGGGCCCAGTGAGCTTCGCCACCGCCGGGAGCGCGGCGAAGGCGGGGCAGTCGGCGGCGCCGCTGCTCCCGCCGGCGGGCGCCCGCCCGGCCAACGTCACGCGGGCCGGCGTCTTCGTGCTCCTGCTGGCCGTGTCTATCGTCTTCCCGCTGGCAGTGACCAACCAATCGGCCAACAGCATCGCATTCCAGACGCTGATCTTCGTCTGCGCCGCGGCCGCCTGGAACATCTTCTCCGGCTTCTCCGGCTACATCGCGCTCGGCCACGCGGTGTTCTTCGGCAGCGGGGCCTACGCGGCGGGAATCGCCGCCAAGGACTGGCAGATCACCGGCTCGGCAGAATTCGCGCTGCTGCCGTTCGCCGCCGCGGTCGCGGCGCTGATCGCGGTCCCGTTCGGCCTGATCGCGCTGCGCGTGCGGCGACACACGTTCGTGGTCATCACGATCGCCATCTTCTTCATCTTCCAGCTCATGGCCTTCAACCTGACCAGCCTCACGAACGGCACGATCGGGCTCAACGCGCCGTTCCTGCTCTGGAATCCGGTGACCTTCGACCAGCGTTTCTATTACATTGCGCTGGCGCTGGCACTCGCTACCATCGCACTGTCGTGGCTGATCAAGGGATCCAGGTTCGGCCTCCAGTTGCGCGCGATCAGGGACGACGAGGACCGGGCGGCGAGCCTGGGCGTGCGGGCGATGCCGGTCAAGCTGACGGCTTTCGTGATCTCCGGCGCGATCACCGGCTTGGCCGGGGCGCTGTGGTTCTTCTTCATCGGCCAGGTGCTGCCGCAGTCGGGTTTCGACCCGCTCTTCGACCTCACCGTCGCGCTGATGGCATTCCTCGGCGGGCTTGGCACGGTCTCCGGCCCGCTGCTCGGCGCCCTGATCATCGAGCCCGCGCAGCAGTACATGACCACCGCCTTCAACAACAGTTACCTGAGCCAGATCCTGCTCGGCGCGCTGTTCCTCGCGGTGGTGCTCTTCGTGCCGCGTGGCCTGATCCCGACGATCGCGGAGAAGGGCAGCGGCTGGCTGGAGCGGCGCAGGTCAGGACGGCCAGCGGCGGCGGATGTGCCAGCGGCCGCGGATGGGCCAGCGGCCGCGGATGGGCCAGCAGCGGCGGATGTGCCAGCGGCGGAAGGTACCGCCCCATGACCGCCCTCCTCAGTGCCGCGGGAATCAGCAAGGCGTTCGGCGGCGTGCAGGCGCTGAACGGCTGCACGGTAGAGGTCCAGGCCGGGACGATCACCGGGCTGATCGGGCCGAATGGCTCGGGCAAGACGACCCTCTTCAACGTCATCAC
>DASWGE010000437.1:0-4130 GCA_036393895.1 Streptosporangiaceae bacterium
GGGTATGCGCTCGCGGCACTCGCCGTGGAGGAGGCCGGGAAGGCCGCCGCCCTGTCCACCCTGGCGGTGATGCCAGTAAGCCTGCGGGCGCAGGCGCCAGTAGGACGCATGCTCGAGTGGCATCAGCTGAAGCTGGTCGGCGGCATGATTATCAGCGCGGTGCCGGTGGACGCCTTTGCCGCCCACCTCGCGGCGATGCCCCCGAGTCAGGTAGCGGGGATCCTAGAGGACGCGCAGGTGCTCGCTCAGGACGTGGACCGGCTCAAGCAACGCGGCTTTTACGCCGACATCGACCGCGTCGGGCAGGTCCGGCTGCCCTCCGAGGTGACCGAGGCTGACGTCGCCGCTCAGCTCGGCCGGGCGCGGCTGGCCGTCTCCTCAGCGTCCGTGCTGCTGGTTCCCGGCACGGCAGCCCGGATCGCTAATCCGCCCGCCGAAGCGATAGAGCTCTGCCGCGCGCTGGTGAGCGCATTCGCCGAAGCGGGATCCGGCCGGACACCCGAGGCCGCCGCCGACGTGGTGCTGAACATGGCCAGGAAGCTTCGGGAGCAGTCGGCAGCATCAGATGCCAGGGCGTCGTCAGGCCGCGAGCGGCGCGGGATGTTATCGACGGCCGGTTATCACCGCACAGCCTGACCGAAGCAGCCTCCGCGCCGTCTGCTCTGCTACCCTCACCGGCCGATCGCGACCAGGCTTGACTAGCCAGGATGTCATGCCGCGCCCCCGATACGCGGGGACATGCCGGTTGCGCGGCCTGGAGTCAGCCTGACGCGCTGCCCGCGATGCCCAGGAGACCACCAGCGCCCGGTTCAGCCGCAACACGCTGGCGTCATCGAGCGCGCCGAGCCGGGCGGCCAGCTTCGACCGGCGCACGGTAGTGACCTTGTCGACCATGATCCGGCTCAGCCGCCGAGCCCCTTGCCGTCATCTGGCTCGACCAATAGCCGGAACAGCGGCGCATCGGTCGGGTCGCTGGTGAACGGGCAGATCGTCACCGAGTCCGTGTCTAACCGGTCGTCTTGGACGATCACCGCCGGCCGCGGCTTACCGGCATAGCCAGGCCCGCCGGATACCGTCCAGATCTCGGCCCGCCTCACTCCGGCGGCCACTCGGAGACCGCGTCCACGAACGCCTGATCGTCCTCGGCCGCCTCACTCGCCGCGACCGCGCGCGACTGCCCCATCGCAGGATCAGCGGACCGATCCAGCTGGCGCAGGTGCCGACACAGAAGTATTCCGGCAAACGATCGGCACAGCGTAATCCAAGATCGCGCAGGACCCGAGCGCGGCTAAGGGCGGCAACGCCACTAAGCGGCTACGGCTCCGAGTCGACGTGCCCGGCTACACCCCCGGCGACGCCGGCTTGCTGGCTGAGACGCTGGCTCAGCCAGGAACCAAAAACGACGCCGACGTTCTTGATCTGGCGCCCGTCTGGAGCCGGCGTCATCCCGTCCGCTCCCGCCCTCACGCCACGTTGCCTGACGGCCAGCGCGAGGCCCAGCGCGGCCGCCGTCACGATCGCGGTCAGGTGACCGACGGCGGCTACGTGAAGGCTGGTCAGGCCGGCGAAGATGTGGCTGACGAATACCAGGACAGCGAAGACAGCCAGGGCCGTGACCCGGGTTAGCCAGGTCCCGAACATGACCGCGACGACGATCGCGGAGACCACCACGTAGGACGGGCCGACATCCGGGATGTGCGACCAGGCCGACGGGAGGCTGCCGTAGTCCACCCGGTAGGCGACGATCCCCTCGCTGACACCGGTACCGATCAGATGGCCAGCTGCGCAGATCAGCGCCAGTCGCGCGGTGCCGACCGCGCGGTTGGCGCCGAACATCGTCAGCGCGATGAGCGCCAGCCAGGCGAACGGCGACCCTGAGGGCAGGAAGGCGGACAGCACTAGCGCGGGGACCGGGTGGTGCTGCAAGCTTGCCACGTTCGTGCTCGCCCACAGCCGCAGGGCGGCGGACTCGTGGGGCGAGAGCAAGGTGGTAACAAGCCCGCCGATGGCGAAGAGGACTAGGAACACCGCGGCGGCGGCGTAATCGGAGGCGGCTCGGCGCATGGGGTGATCGTAGGACATATTGCCCGGAGGTGGATGGTCATGCGGGTGTCCGATGGGGCCGGTGGTCCCGGTAGCAGCTATAGCCCTCCGGACGATCTTGCGCTCCGGCCCCGTACGGCAGGGAGGGCTGGCGCCGGGGACGCGATCGGCTTGGCTACATAGCCGGTCAGATACAACCGATCCAGGCAGGAGATATCGAGCACCACATGACCAGCGACCATGTCCGCGGCGGTTACCGTCGGATCCAGCGCAGGCGCCACCAACGTCGAACCTGTCACCTCAGCCACTACCTCAGCACCGTGTCTACGGTCCCGAGGACTAACCGGCCAGCAGCAATGCCGCCACGTAAAGGCTTGCTATGCAGGTGACTCTGGCCAGGGTCCGCGCTCTAGTGCTCCGGGCATCACAGCTGGCCGCCGGTCCTGGGTCCGGGGGATCGCCGCGAGCGGGTCGAGGTAGTCCAGCCGCACGTCCTGTTCGGCAGCCCGGATCTCTGAGTAGGCCTGCTCCAGCACGGCTTCGAACAGCTGCTCCTTGCCGCCAAAGTAGTAGTAGATCATCCGCTTCGTGGTCTGGCTGCGGCAGCCAGCGCATGCTCCCCGGCCGCTCGGCACCTCGTCACTGCGCCGGGAGGCTTGCAGATGATGCCAGGAGGGCATGACACCGCGCGCTGACCAGGCAACAGCGGTGGGGCCAATATTCAACTCACTCGAAGAAGCCTCCCAGCCGGGCAGACAGTTACCGACCTAAATCAGATGCCCTCTCAGCTCGGACTGTCCGGCCGGAGATGACACGCGCACCAGGGAGAGGCGCTTCCAGCGCGAGTTGCCGCCAGTCCCTGGTCCAGCACAGCCAGAGCAGGGCAGCCCCGGCCACGGCTAGGGTGAAGACCAGCGCATCCGTACCGTACCGCTCGGACTGTGACCACCAGGACGGATGCTCCCCGGGGTAGAAGTAAGGCACGGAGATAAAGCTCAGGGTAACGATGTGTGCCGCTACTACCCAGTCGAGTCTGCTGGCAACCGTCACCGCAAGCAAGGGAAAGATCATGGCGTCGTACCACGCCTGCTGATATGGCGACGCGATCAGCAGGGCCAGAGCCAGGGCCAGGGTTACCCGCACTCCCGGAAAGCCGGGCGGCCCCGGCGGCAGCCGCCACAACAGGACCAGCGCCAGGGCACCGCACGCGAGCAGGCCAGCCACGTTCGTCGCCGCGATAGCCCCGCGATGCCCGGTGTATTTGGCGAATTCATACCAGAGGAGATTTGTGTGCTCGCCGCTCACGAGGCCGAATGTAGTGGCCTCGATCACTCTCCGGCCGCCGAGAAGGTAGGTGGGGACGAGGACCGCTGCAGAACCGGCTGCCAGTGCGAAAAGAGCACGCGGACTGCGTCGTACAGCCCACGCCATGCCAGCCCCGAACAGCGCATACGTAGCCTTGACGCCAATTGCCAGAACCAGCAATACTCCACCCCCGAAGGTGTGGAGTGCAGCTGATTTCCTGACGGCAAAAAGCGCGGTTGCCGCCAAGGCGGCGGCAAGGACGTCGTTATGCCCGTCTGCCATGATGACGAACAGCAACAGCGGATTCAGCGACCACATCAGATGTGCGCGTGTCCGCCGCATGCGATCCGGGCGCATTAGCCGGTCCAGCACGAAAACCAGTGCCAGGTATGCGACGGCGTTCCACACCTTCAGCCAGAAAAGAGTACGCGCGACAGAATCCCCGGCGATTGCTGACGCAGCTTCCTCAGACAAAACCGCAACCGGCCCGTATCGTGAGGGCGGGAGCGGCACATACTGTCGCACCGCTGCCGCCACTGGGTCCCCGGCCGGCAGAAATTGGTTCGTCCCGGCTGCGAACACGTCGTGCCCAAGAATGCCGATACGTCCGTACGCTGTGTAATACAGCGGATCACCGGTAGCTATAGGAGGCATCAGCATCAATGCGAGGATCGCTACGACTGATCCAGCTATCAGGCGTTTAGGGCTAGGCTGCCACCCTCGCCGGCTCGCTATGAGAGCCGCCACAAATCCGATGGCGCCCAGCACCACAGCGATCCAGG
>DASWGE010000438.1:0-1548 GCA_036393895.1 Streptosporangiaceae bacterium
GATGGCTACACGAAATAGCTGGCCCTGCTGTTCCGCGATTGGTTCCGCGCCCACCCCCAAGCCGTCCCCGCCTACGCCGCCTTCAAGCGTTCACTCGCCGCCCTTAGCGAAAGGCGGGATACAGCGGCAGGCCAGGGACCCGCCAGTCCTCGGTCCTGGCGAGCAGGTCCCGCGCGAGCGCGCAGATCGAGCTGAGCTCGCCGGCGGGCTCGAGCTCGGTGAGCAGCCGCTGCCAGCGGTACCGCAGGAGCTGGCGGGCGGTCGGCGCGGCCCTGCCATCGTCTATCATCGGCCGGTCGGCGATGAGTGACCGGTCGAGCAGGTAGGTCATGGCGTGCAGGGTCCACGCGGCCACGGCGCGACGCAGGCCAGGCCGCCAGACGGCGTCGCTGGCCAGGTCCGGATGGACAGCGCTGACCAGGTCCCGGTAGGCGGTCTCAGCCGATCGCGCGAGGTCGTCGGGCAGCCGGAACACGCACCAGCACGTGCTGAACGGCATCGAGAGGTAGCCGGCCTCGAGGAAGCCCGAATGGAACTCGGCGCTTTCATAGTCGATGAACCTGATTCCGCCGGCGGTCAGCAGGTTGTTGTCGGGGCAGATGTCGCCGGGCGAGAAAACCTCGTACTGCCCAGGGCGCAGGATTGACGCGACCTCGGCCAGGTCAACTCCCAGGCCGGGTGGCGCCGGGATCTTCAGCCCGGCGAGCAGCGCGGGTATCTCGCCCAGCCTGCGCCGCAGCCAGTGATCCCGCGAACCAGCCGTCGGCGCGATCCGGTGCGCCGCGGTCAGCCTCGCCAGCTCGTCCTGGCGACCTGCGCTGGCCACCGCGAGGTCGCCGCAGGCCCTGGCCCAGCTGAGCAAGGCCGACGCGGCCGCGTCAGCCGGTCCGGTGAGCAGCACATCGGCCAGGCTCGGCCCGCTGCCAAGATCGCTCATCACCACGAGCTGTGCCTGCGGGCTAGCCGCGAGCAGCCGGGGACCAATCCCGGATTCCGAGGTGAAAGCCAGTCCCGCCGCCTCGGCGGTGAAGCTCTCGGCACCCACGATGGTTCGCGGGTAGCTCTTGACCACCACCGTGCCCCCATCCGGCCGCCGGCAGCGGAGCACTGCCGAGCGGTCGCTGCCGCCGAGTTTCGCCGGCTCGCTGAGCGCCATGCCCAGGGCAGCTGACGCGGCGGCCACCACGTCGTCCACGGCTAGCGATCCTGGCCGACGGCACCGGGCTCGCCGGCGACGACCAGGCCCGATTCGTAGGCCAGGATCACGGCCTGCACCCGGTCCCTGAGCTCGAGCTTGAACAGCACGGAGCTGACGTGCGACTTCACGGTCTGCTCGGCCAGGCAGAGCTTGGCTGCGATCTCCGCGTTGGTCAGCCCGGCCGCCACATGCAGCAGCACCTCGCGCTCCCGTGGCGTCAGCCGGTCAAGCTCGGGTGGCGCCGTGAGCCGCTTGCGGCTGGCGAACTCCGCGATCAGCCTGCGGGTTACCGACGGCGCGAGCAGTGCCTCGCCCGCGCCGACCACGCGCACTGCCGCCAGGATCTCCTC
>DASWGE010000439.1:0-1864 GCA_036393895.1 Streptosporangiaceae bacterium
AGTAACGAGGGCAAGCTCGAGCTGACCCCGAAGGCCGTGCGGCGGCTCGGTGACACCGCCTTGCGCAAGGTGTTCGCCAAATTGGCCGAGGGCGGATACGGCGACCACGATCAGCGCGACGTCGGTCAGGCTGGCGAGCTGACTGGCTCCACCCGGCCGTGGCGGTTCGGCGACGAGCAGGCCATCGACACGGCGGCGACAGTACGTAACGCGCTGCTGCGGGGCGGCGTGCCGGGCCTGGCTACCGGCGGCGGCGAGGACCTGCGCACCGGCGCCGGGGCCGGGGCCGGGGCCGGCGGCGGGGGCGGCGGCGGCATCCGGACGGCGGTCAAGCTCTCAGTCAGCGACTTCGAGATCGGCGAAACAGAACGCCGGGCGTCGGCCGCGATCTGCCTGCTGGTCGACCTGTCCTACTCGATGGCGCTACGCGGCACCTGGAGCGCGGCGAAGCAGACGGCGCTCGCGCTGTACTCACTGGTCAGGACGAGGTTCCCGCAGGACTCGCTGCAGGTCATCGGATTCTCCAACTACGCGAGAGAACTCAGGGAGTCGGATCTGGCGGGGCTCGGCTGGGACATGGTGCAGGGCACTAACCTGCATCACGCGCTGGTGCTCGCCGGTCGCTTCCTCGACCGCCGACCCGAGCACAATCCGATTGTGCTGATCATCACCGACGGCGAGCCGACAGCGCACCTGCGCCGGGATGGCAGTTTCTGGTTCGACTGGCCGCCATCGCCGGAAACGCTCGAGCTGACGATGGCCGAGGTAGACAAGATGACGAGGCGGCGCGCGACGCTGAATGTGTTCATGCTCGCTGACGATGAGCGGCTGATCTCGTTCGTAGACGAGGTCGCCAGGCGAAACGGCGGCCGGGTGCTGCGCGCCATGCCCGACAGCCTGGGCGAATACGTAGTCAGCGACTTCCTCCGCGCGCGCAGGGAGCGGAGGAAGTAACGCCCGCCGCGGTGAACCTTCAGGGGGAGCTTTCGGGCGTTTTCCTGAAGTAGCCTTTTCTCGCAACCCGCAGGTAGTACGTTGCGGCACGTAGTAATCTCCCCGCCCGGCGGCCGACCGCCGGGCCATCGGGAAACCCGCCCTCCCGGAGCCGCCCGACGGCCCTGGAGATTCCCGCCCTCCGAAGGAGCAAGAAGTGAGTTCTACTGCCTCTGGCGGCGCCGCCTCGAAGCGGCCGCTGGTCATCGCACTCGCCGTCGTCGGCGTCCTGTTCATCATCCTGGCCATACTGTTCTTCGCGGGCGTCGGCCTCGGCCCGCTGAATACGATCGGGCATAGCGGCAAGGTCAACCATGGCAGCCACGACATCCGCGGCTCCGTCAGCGCGGTCATCGGTGTGCTCGCCGTCATCGGTGCCTGGATCGTTGGCCGCAAGTCAGCTAGCTGAGTGCGGCCAGGCGACCGGCATGGTGGCGTTCCCGCCTCGTTCAGCCGCTAGCGGCGCCAAGCAGGATCGCATGCCGGGCCGGGACGCACCGCCCGGTCCGGCATCATCCGGACTATCGGTTACCCCCATCGGTCGTGGCGGCCGGGAATCGAATCAGCCTGGTTCTAGACTCGCCCCATGTCCTTCTCGCAGCACCTGGTCCTCTGGTTGCACGTCGCCTTCGTGATTTTCACGATCGGCCCGGTCACGCTGGCCATCATGTCGACGCCGCGCTACATCAGGAAGCGGGACATCAGAGTCCTGCGCTACCTGACCAGGATGACCTTCATTTTCGGGATCGGCTCGCTCGGAGTGCTGCTCGCCGGCTTGGGGCTGGCCACCATGATCAGCAAGGCCGGCAAGCCGTGGATCATCGTATCCGCGACGCTGTTCGTCGTCGCGATCCTGCTGCTGGGCCTGATC
>DASWGE010000440.1:0-8572 GCA_036393895.1 Streptosporangiaceae bacterium
ATGCGGCACGACGTGCAGGCCGAATTGGCAGCGGAACTGGAGTGGGACCCGAAGGTGGACAGCGGCGACATCACGGTCGCTGCTCACGGAGGTGCCGTGGCTCTGCGGGGCAGCGTCGGCACCGTTTGGCACATGCGACAGGCGCAGAACGCGGCCCGGCGCGTCCGCGGCGTGACGAGTGTCGGCAATCACCTCAACGTCCGGACGGTGAACTGGGGGCCAGGAGAAGATGCTGAAGTCCGGACGGCTGTGCTCCACGCATTGATGCTCAATGCCACCATCCCGGCAACGATTCAGCCGGATGTAGTCAACGGCATCGTCCGCCTGACCGGCACGGCGACGTGGCAGTACGAGAGAGAGGAAGCAGAATACGTCTGCGGGGCCGTGCCTGGCGTGCTCGGCATCGCCGACGAGATTACCCTGATCCCTGTCCCGGCCAGCAAAGACATCCAGCAGTCGATTATTTCCGCATATCGACGCAATGCGCGATTGACCATGCAAATGCTGGCGGTCGATGCCCCGGCCTCGGGGATCGTGATCTTGTCGGGGACGGTGCCGTCATGGGCTGAGCACGAGGAGGCTCTCGCGGCAGCATAGTCGGCGCCAGGCGTCACCAGAGTCGACGATCGGATCCAGGTTATCTATTGATATGACGTCCCGCCTCAACGAAAGAATGTCAGGCCGGGCGCGAAAGGCCCAGCGCATCGCCGCCGGACTCCTTCCTCGTCCGGACACCGGCCGAGGGGCGAACTGGGCGGTTCGGTCGGCGCCCAATTTTCCGTTGTCGTGGTGTCTGCATCTGGCGACTCAAGGCGCCTGCCTGCCCGAAGCAGCAGCGGCGGAGCGTCGCTGTGCCTGTTCTGCGTGTGCGCGAGCTGCGCACGCGCAGTGGCGCGGTCATGACTGTGTCCGTTCGAGGAAGCCGCGGATGGCGGTTGCGATTTCCTCGACGTGGGTCTCCAGGGCGAAGTGACCGGTGTCGAGGAAGCGAACGTCGGCCTCGGGGATGTCGCGCTTGAAGGCTTCGGCCCCGGCCGGCAGGAAGAACGGGTCGTTCCTGCCCCACACCGCGAGCAGCGGCGGCCTGCTCGTGCGGAAGTACTCCTGGAACGCCGGGTAGAGCGCCACGTTGCTCGCATAGTCGAGGAACAGGTCGAACTGGATCTCGTCGGCGCCGCTGCGCGCGAGGTAATAGTTGTCGAGCCCGTAGCCGTCCGGACTGACCCGCGTCTGGTCCGGCACGCCGTGCGTGTACTGCCAGAGCGTCGTCTGCGGCTGCACGAGCATGCGGATCGCTTCGCGGTTGGCCTTTGACGGCTCCTTCCAGTAGGTCTGGACAGGGTTCCAGCCCTCGCTCAGGCCCTCCTCGTACGCGTTGCCGTTCTGGGAGACGATCGCGGTAATGCGTTCGGGGTGGCGGGTGGCGATCCGGAACCCGACCGGCGCGCCGTAGTCGAACACGTAGAGCGCGAAGCGATCGAGGCCGAGCATCTCCGTCAGGCGGTCGACGACGTCGGTGATGTGCTCGAAGGTGTAGTCGAACTCGCCTCGTGCGGGCATATCCGACTTGCCGAAGCCGGGCAGGTCGGGAGCGATGATGTGGAACCGGTCGGCGAGCAGCGGGATCAGCTCGCGGAACATGTGGCTCGCGGACGGGAAGCCGTGCAGGAGCACCAGCGTGGGTGCGTCAGATGCTCCGGCCTCCCGGTAGAACACTGCCTGACCATCCACGTCCGCCGTGCGGTAAGCGATGTCAGCCATGACAGTTCTCCTCCGCTCAGGCGCCGCCAACGGAGCGTGGCCGCCGGCACGCATGTGATGGCCAGACTCGGTAACCTTCTTCGCCCTATCTGGAAGGCCAGGTAGTCGGCGATGCGCTGGTTCTCGTGGTACCCCTCGATAGGCGTTTCACCAGAGCCGTCACCGACCCGACTCGACTTCACGCACCGCCTCCAGCACGATCTCGACGACCAAGGACGGCGCCGTGAGCATGGGCATGTGGTCGACGGGACCCGTACGCACCCGCGCTTTCATCCGCTCCGCCATGAAGCGCTGAGTCTCCGCGGGAATCATGCGATCCTCCACGGCCACAAGGAACCAGCTTGGTCGGTCTTTCCAAAGCGGATGCGGCACCGGCACGCCGATGCAAGCCGCCGCGAGGGGCCGCTGGACGGCGGCCAGCATCGCCTGCTCCTGTGTCGAGGCCTGCTGGGCGAAAGCCCTGGCGAACGCCTCCTCGGGCAGCCAGATCAGCTCGTGGCGATCGGGACTGAGCACGGGGGCCTGTGGATGCGGCTCCGCTCGGTAGAACACGTCAGCGACGGTCTCGCCCTCGTCGGGGGCAAACGCAGTGACATACACCAGCGACTCGACCTTCCCATCGCCCGTCGACCCGATGACCGCACCGGCGTAGGCGTGCCCAACCACCACGACCGGACCCTGGACCCGCTCCAGCATGCGATCGAGCGCCGCCACGTCCTCCGCCAGAGAGGTCAGCGGCAGCGGCGCGGCGACCACCCTTACGCTCTCGGACCGCAGACCGGCGATCACCTTGCCCCAGCTCGAACCATCAGCCCAGGCACCGTGCGCCAGCACTACGCTGGCGTCGCTCTCGGCCATCCATCCTCCTTCCGGCGACACTCGCCCAGTGAGCCGGAGCTCCCTTAAACCGTGGAGACCTCCGTTTAGGGGATCCTGGGCAGGAAGACCACCCGGCGTCCCTTCCCGACAGGGCCAGCTCGTAATCCACCGGACTGGGCATGTCCAGTGCCGAGCGCCTGCGGTCGTGGTCGTTTCCCGAGAATCCCTCGGGCGACGGAAGGCGCGTTACTCGTTGACCTAGGTCCCGGCCGCCGGCGTCAGCGCGGCGAGCTTGAGGGCCAGGTGCAGCTTCAGCCGGTCCTCGCCGCTGCTCAGGTCGACCGACAGCAGGTCAGCCACCCGGGCCAGGCGCCAATACAACGTCGTCCGGTGGATGTGCAGCAGCGCCGCAGTCTGCTGGGCGTTGGCGCCGGAATCCAGGTAAGCCCGGACTGTCGCCTCATACATCCCGGTACGCTCGCCCAGCAGCGCCGTGATCCCCGGGCAGATCCGCTCCGGTGCCGCCTTGTCGCGGGGCAGGTACTGGAAGACGGCGTAGCTGCCCAGCTCGTCCCAATCCGCGGTCCCGCCGAAGTCCGGCACGTGAGCAGCGACCTCGGCCGCATATCGCGCGTCGTTCAGCCGAGCATGGACAGCCGCCAGCGTCGACGCTGCGCCGGCCGTGCCGATCACCAGGGGCGGCTCGGCCACCGCGCGGACTGCGCCGCGCAGCAGCCCGGTCGCGTCCCGGGTCGTGATCGCCACCAGCTCGTCCTGTCCCGGACTGGCCAGCACGAATCCGCCGGGTGCCGCGCGGCGGCGCAGGTCGCCCGCCACCCGCGGCAGATCGTCGCGGCCGCCGGCCGCATCCGCCAGGTACCGGATCACGGCCACAACATAGGGCGGCGAGCCGGTCAGCCCGGCCTCGTCGGTCAGCTTGCGCGCCGCCGCGCCGCGCTCTCGCGCATCGGCCCGCAGCAGCGCGTCGGCCAGCGTCCCGAAGGCGTCGAACTCGGCGGTCTGGCGCGCTGCCCGCTGCTCCAGCAGCCGCCCGGCCTGGGCCGCAGCAGCCTCGGCCCGCTCGATCTGCGCCGCGGTCAGGGCCGGTTCGTCGATCAGCCACAGGAAGCCGAAGTGCTTATCGCCGTGCACCAGCGGCAGGCACAGGCGGGGGAGGCCGGCGGCGTCGGTGGCCGGGATGGACACCGGCTCACGCGCCTGGAAGATCCCGTGCTCGGCGAGCATCCGCCGGTGCCGCTCGCTGGTGCGCCGCTGCAGGACCGCCTCGACCCGGCTCGCGTCGAGCAGCCCGGTCTGCGCGCTGACCGCCAGCGGCCGTAGCGCGGCGTCGTCGATCATCACCGACCGCGCCAGGGCGTCCGCGAGCTGCTCGGCGATGAACTGTAGCCGCTGCTCGAACACGCGCCCCTCCCTCAGCGCCATCCTACAGATGTAGGAGTCCGGGCCAGAAATTTCCGGCTGCTGTCCGAAGAACCAGGCGCCACCGGCTGGTTACGCTGACGGAGCCGGTAAGGCGGTCGAGCAGCCGGTCCGGCTGACGGATTCGCGCCGTCGGCGGCCGGCGCAACTTTCGGGCATATATGGGGGTTTTACTAGGGAGGCTCGCGTGAGTGTCGAACCGGGTGTGCTGGCACCGACGCTGGATGGCCGCTATTACACCGATCCAGGCATCCTGGACGCCGAGTTCGAGCGCATATTTGAGCGGGAGTGGTATTACGTCGGCCGGGCGGACGAGATTCCCGCCCCGGGCCGGTTTATCAGGCGGCGGGTGGGCCGCGAGACAGTCGTGCTGGTCCGCGGCCGCGACCAGGTGATCCGCGGTTTCCTGAACGTCTGCCGGCACCGTGGCGCCCAGCTGTGCCTGACCGACAGCGGCCAGGTCGGCAAGACGATCCGCTGTCCGTATCACGCCTGGACTTACGGCCTGGATGGGCAGCTGGTCGCGGCACCCAACTGGCGGGCGCTGGACGGCATCGACCGCGGCCGCTACCGGCTGCACCAGGTGCACGTCGCGAGCTGGGAAGGGCTGATCTGGGTCAGCCTCGCCGAGCAGCCGGGGCCGCTGCTCGAGCAACTGCGGCCGCAGATCGAGGCCCGGCTGGCCGACTACGGCAAGTTCGAGCGGTACCGGCTCGGCGACCTGAGGGTCGGGGCCAGGGCCGAGTACGACGTGGCGGCGAACTGGAAGCTGATCTACGAGAATTTCCAGGAGTGCTATCACTGCCGGAACATTCACCCGGAGCTGGTGATCACGATCCCGCAGTTCAAGTCGCCGGCCATCGGGACCGACGGCTACGATCCCGGCGGCTACCCGATCGCAGCCGACCGTCCGTCGTTCTCGCTCACCGGGCAGACCGTGCTGCCCAGGCTGCCCGGCCTGCTGCCCGCCGACGACCGGCTCTTTTACGGCATGGTTGTGCGTCCGAACTGTTTTATCTCGCTGGTCAGCGACCACGTGATCGTGCACAGGTTCGAGCCGGTCGCGCCGGATCGGACCAGGGCTGTGTGCGAGTGGCTGTTTCCGGCGGCGACGCTAAAGGCGGGGCGCTACGACGTGGCCGACGCGGTTGCCCTGTTCGGTAAGGTCAACGAGCAGGATTTCGCCGCCGCCCAGTGGTGCCAACCGAACATGAGCTCGCGCGGCTACCGGCGCGGCGGGGTGCTGGTGCCCAGCGAGGCCGCGATCATATCCCGCTACTACGAGTGGTACCTGGCCTTGATGGAGGACGCATGCCGCAGCAGTACCGGGTGATCGTCATCGGCTGCGGCGCGATCGGCGCGGCAACCGCCTACTGGCTGAGCCGACAGCTAGGCGACGGCGCCGTGCTGGCCCTCGAGCAGTACGACCTCGGGCACGGCCGCGGCGCTTCCGAGGATCACTCCCGGGTGATCAGGCACACGTACAGCCGCTCGGACTTCACCGCGCTGACGCCTGCCGCCTACCAGAGCTGGAACGTCGCCGAGCGGGAAACCGGCCTGCGGCTCGTGCACCGGACCGGTGGCCTGATCATCGGGACGTGCGGCAGCCCGGGGATGGAGTACGTCGATGCGGCTGCGGCCGCGATGGATGCTAGCGGCCTGCCCTTCGAGCTGCTCACCGGCGCTCAGGTGAGCGAGCGCTGGCCGCAGTGGCGGCTCGGCGACCAGCACACCGCGCTGTTCGATCCGGAGTCAGGCATCCTTGACATCCGCCGCGGTACCGCCGCGCACATCGCGCTGGCCAGGGCGCGCGGCGCGACCATCCGGCCAAACGCGCCCGTTTCGGCCATCACCGAGTCGCCGCATGGTGTCGCGGTCACCGCCGCGGGCGAGAGCTATACCGCCGACCGGGTCGTGCTCGCGGGCGGAGCGTGGAACCCCGTGCTGCTTGAGCTGCTGGGCACCAGCCTGCCCATCACGTTGACGCAGGAGCAGGTCACGTATTTCGCCACGGCGAACGTGCGCGACTTCATCCCGGAGCGGTTCGGTGTCTACGGCTTCATCGCCGAGGACGGCCTGCTGTATTACGGCTTCCCCGTGTACGGCGAGGTGGCGACCAAAGCCGGAATCGACAGCGCGGGGCCGGTGGTGACGCCGCAGACCCGTACCGAGGCTGCCGATCCGCAGCGGGTGGCGAAGGTGCGGGCGTTCCTGCAGCGCTACCTACCCGGCGCCCTCGGACCTGAGCTCTACACCCGCGTCTGCTGCTACGACTTCCCGCCGGACCGCGACTTCATCGTGGACTATGTGCCCGGCTCGGCGCGGGTTCTGATCTGCGCCGGCGCGGGGCACGCGGGCAAGTTCGCCGCGCTGCTCGGGCGGATCCTGACCGAGCTGGCCATCGAAGGCGCCAGTCGGTTTCCGATCAGCGCCTTCCGCGCCGACCGGCCGGCCATCACTGGCGTCGGCGACGTAACGGTCCGGGTCAATTCGCTGTAACCGTTGCCATCTCGTGAGCGAATGTGAGTGCTCATCGTCAGGCAGCCTCTCCTTGCGGAGGAGCGGTCCCGGTCTTGTCCAGCGTAGGCTGGTGCCGGGTTGACGTTTCGTCGCCTCCTGCCCCGCCAGGCAGGGTCTTCTGGGTGGCTCCGCGTCCTGCCACCGGGCCACTCCCGGCAGGCCTGCCTTTCACGCCGATGGCGTGCTCGCTCAGGCGGGCGAGGTTGATCGCGGCGTTGCGGTCCCGGTCGATGGCCAGGCCGCAGGCGTCGCAGTGGTAGGTGCGTTCGTGCAGCGCCAGCTTGGCTTTCACCGCGCCACACGAGGAGCAGGTCTTCGAACTGGGGTACCACCGGCCGACTACCAGGAGCTGGGAGCCGTACCAGGTGGTCTTGTAGCCGAGCTGGCGGCGCAGCTCGCCGAGCCCGGCGTCGGCCAGGGCCCGGTTCAGGCCGCGGCCGCCTTTGCCGGCACCAGGCTTGCGGCGGGTCATGTTCGCCACCGCGAGGTCCTCAACCACGATCACCTGGTGGCGCTGGGCCAGGCCGGTGGTGGCCTGGTGCAGCGCGTCGCGGCGCAGGTCCGCGGCCCGGGCATGGATCCGCCCGATCCGCGCGGCGGCGCGCGTCCACCGCTTCGACCCACGCCGCCCGGTAAGCCGGTCCGGGCCGTCCTGCCGGGCCGCGCGGCGCTGCACGGCACGTAGCCGGGCCTGCGCGGCGGCGAGGCCGCGGGGCGCGCGCACCCGGGCGACTTCTGTCCCGTCCGGCGCCGCCACTACCAGCAGGTCCCGCACGCCGGCGTCCACGCCCACCACCGGATGCGCCCGGTCCGCTCCGGCGTGCGCCGGGCGGGCCGGCTCGCGCCTGGTCTCGACGGTGAACGAGCAGTACCAGCGCCGCCCGTCGAAGCTGACGGTGGCCGCGAGCACTCGCGCCGTCCCGGCGGCGACCCGGCCCAGCAGGGCACTGGTCTGCTCCAGAGTATGGATCCGGCCGATGCGGGGCAGCACCACATGCGTGGCGTCATCGGCCCGGATGGCGCCCGTGTTGAACCGGCACGACACCCGTGACCGGCGGCGGGACTTGAACCGGGGGAACCCGATCCTCGCCCCGCGCCGCTTCCCGGACCTGCTGGTCGACCACTGCTTCAGGCCGTCGGCCAGCGCCGCCAGCCCCGAGTTGTAGGCCTCCTTGGAGTTCTCCGCCCAATACGGCGCCAGCACGTTCTTGCTGGCATTCCACCAGCGGCGCAGCGCGGGCAGCGTCCACGGCACCTCGGTCAGCCACTCGCCCGGCACACCGTAGGTGCGTTCGGCCTCACGCTGGTCCAGGCACCGTTTCACGTGCGCAAGGCCCTCGTTGAACGCCTTGCGCGCAGCACCGCAGTGCGAGGCCAGCAACCGTGCCTGGGCCGGGCTCGGGTCCAGGGCGAAGCGGTACGCCTGCAACATCGGTCAGGCTGCCTCGTCCACGCCAGCGTTCTTCACCGCGGTCACGGCGCGCATCGCCCGGTTCCGGGCGCCACGACGGCCATATAGCCGCGCGCACATCAAGGTCTGTACCTCGATCATGTCCCGGACCAGGTCATCGCTGGTCTCACCCGGGTCAGCGACCAGTATCCGCCGCCCGGCCGCAGCCAGCGCCGCATCGAGCTGCTCTGTGCCGAAGCGGGCTAGCCGGTCATGGTGCTCCACGACGATTACCGTGACAGACGGGTCCGACAGAATACGGCGCAGCTTCGGCCGCCGCCCGTTCATCCCGGACCCGACCTCGCACACCACGTCCGCCATCACGATGCCTTGCGCCGTGACCCACTCGGTGAGCCGGGCGACCTGCCGGTCCAGATCGGCCCGCTGATCGTGGCTCGACACCCGCGGGTACACCACCGCCCGGCCACCGTCGCCGCGCGGCACAACGTCAACCCAGATCGTGCCCGACGCCAGCCGCCACGCCGGCACCGGCATCTGGTCCTCCCGGAACCACCGGTACGCCGTCTGCGGATGCACCCGATTCACGCGTGCCCACTCAGCCAGCTGCACCGGCTCGCTGAA
>DASWGE010000441.1:0-4378 GCA_036393895.1 Streptosporangiaceae bacterium
GCAGGCTGGTCCGCTACGACGACGAGTCGCTGGTGCATGAGCTGTGGATCAGGCAGCGCTACGACTGCGGCTGCTACCCCACCTTCGGGCCTGCCAGGAAGGCGGCGGCCCGCACAGCCTGGCATGAGGCAGGTCATGCCGTCGCCGCGCTAGCCACCGGGGCACGGTTCAGCTCCGCCAGCATTCATCACGGCACCCGATCCGAAGGCCGGGTGCACCGGATCAGGGGAGCGGCCGACACCTCGTTCGTGATCGACGCGGCAGGCCAGATCGCCGAGCGGCTGATGACGTGGACGATGCTGGACACCGACGGCGACCTCAGGCGCTGGTTGCCAACATGGCGCGCGGACGGCGGCGACGCGCGGCGGTTCCGCCGCGATATCGCCCCCCGGTTTCCCGCCGACGAGGTGGGTGCCTGGCGCTACAGCGAAGCCGTGCTAGTCCCGCTGCGACCCGCTGTCAGGCACCTGGCCAGGGCATTGCTGGTGCACCCCAAGCACATTCCCTGTGCCGTGGTAGCGGCCCTGGTCGAGCCCAGCCTGGCTGGATGAGTAGTCTTTCGCTGCGATGACCGCTGATCGGAGCACCGAGCGGATCGGCCCGCCGCTTATGGCGGGCGAGCGCGAAATGCTGCGCGCCTTCCTCGACTACCACCGCGCGACGCTGGCCATGAAGTGCGACGGGCTGAGCGATGCGGACCCGCGCCGCCAGTCCATGCCCCCGTCCACGCTGTCGCTGCTCGGGCTGGTGCGGCATATGGCAGAGGTGGAGCGCACCTGGTTCCGGCGCGTCATCAATAGCGAGGACGTCGGCCTGGTCTGGTCCGAGCAGGGCGATTACCAGGTTGCCTATGACGCGAGGGCGGCGAGCAGATCCGGGGCGTTCGCTGCCTGGCACGCGGAGGTCGAGCAGTCGCGCAGGATTGAGGCGGATGCGCCGTCACTCGACGCACTCGGCCACCAGGCACGCTGGGACCAGGACGTGTCGCTGCGGCTGGTGATGATCCACGTGCTGCTGGAATACGCCAGGCACAACGGGCATGCCGACTTCCTGCGCGAGGCGATCGACGGGATCGTCGGCGCCTGATATTCGGTGGACCAGGGCCGTGCCCGGCCAGCAGGCTGAGTGGATGACCAGTTCGCGACTGCCCCGGGCGACGTGGCTGCTCATCGCCGGTAATGCCGTCTCGGCTCTCGGTACCGGGCTGGTGCTGCCGCTCACGCTGATCTACTTGCACCAGGTCAGGGGCATCGCACTGCCTGAGGTGGGCTTCCTGCTTGCCATCTCGGGTGCCGTTGGCCTGGTCGCCGTCCCGCTCGCGGGCGTCGCGCTCGACCGGTTCGGTGCGCGGACCGTCCTGATCGTCGTCCTGGCTGGCCAGGCGCTCGCAGATGCGGGCCTGGCCTGGGCGCACAGTGTCGCGACCGCGCTTCCCGTCGCGCTCGCCCTCGGCGCTTCGCTCGGACCGTCATTCCCCGCGTTGCAGACGATGCTGGCGGGGATCAATCCGGACCCAGCCGCGCAGCAGCGCGCCTTTGCCATCAACTTCACCGGCATTAACGCGGGCATTGGCGTCGGTGGCGCTATCGGAGCGGCTGTCGTCGACCCGGCCAGCCCCGCGACCTTCCAGGTGCTGTTCCTTGCCAATGCGCTCTCGTGCCTGCTCTTCGCGGCGCTGGTGGCAGCACAGCCGAACGTGCGCGCCGCGCACCGGGCCGACCTGCCGAGGGTCGGCTACGGCGAGGTGCTTCGCAACCGTCCGCTGCGGATGGTGCTGCTGGCCATGCTCGCGCTGGCCTTCACCGGGTATGCGGCGCTCGATTCCGGGCTGCCCGCGTACGCGACGGTCGAGGCGCGAGTGTCGGTGCGCATCGTCGCGTTGTCGATCACGCTGAACACGGCGGTCATCGTGGCCTCCCAGCTGCTCATGCTGCGCCTGGTCCGGCGGCTGCGACGCAGCCGCGCCCTGTCGGCGATCGGCCTGATCTGGGCGGTCGCGTGGGCGATCTTCGGCCTGTCGGCCCTGCCCGGCGCGGCCGGCCTGAGGATCGCCTGCGTCCTGGCATTCAGCGGCCTGTTCGCGGTGGGCGAGACATTCATGGCGCCGACGATGGGGCCTCTGGTCAATAGCCTCGCCGACGACCGGGTCAGGGGGCGCGCCAATGCGCTGGCCAGCATGGCTTACTCGATCGCGTTCGTGGCCTCGCCGGCCATCTGCACGGGGATGATCGCCGCAGGCCTGGCCGCTGCGTGGATCGGCCTACTGTGCGCTGGCTGCGCTGGCACGGTTCTGGTTGGCGTGCGGCTCGGCCGCCAGCTCAGCCGCCAGCAGGACCTGGTGGATGAGGCAGAGCTACCCTCGGCCGAGCCGGCCATCGCCTGAGCCGGCCCTCCCTTCTTGCCGGTCTGGGCAGCCACGTTGCGGATAGGCTGCCGACATGCCCGATCCGCGCCTGCTCGCCGTTTTCGCGCTCGCCACCTTCGTGCTCACGGCGACGCCAGGCCCGGGGGTGCTCTATGTGGTCGGGCGATCGGTCGGAGGCGGACGCAGGTCGGGCCTGGCGTCGATGCTCGGGATCGAGACTGGCGAGGCCGCCTATATCGCTGGAGCGGCGCTGGGCATCACTGCCCTGCTTGCCGCGTCATCGGTGGCGCTCTCCGTCCTGCGCTACGGCGGCGCCGCGTACCTGGTCCTGCTCGGAATCCGGGCCTGGCGGCAGAACGAGCGCGAAGACGACGAGGCCGCCAACCCCTCATCGCGCGGCAATTGGGGTGCGTACCGACGCGGCCTGGTCGTCCAACTGCTCAACCCGAAGGTCGCGGTCTTCTTCCTGGCCTACTTTCCGCAGTTCATCCGTCCTGGTCAGTCGGTCGCGCCGCAGGTTCTCCTGCTCGGCGCGATCTACCTTGCGATCGCGGTGAGCATCGACACCTGCTACGTTCTGCTGGCCTCATGGCTGGCTGACCGGCTGGCAAGGACCGCGACGGCGCGGCGCCGCCGCGCCAGGATCAGCGCGCTCACCTACTTCGCGCTCGCCGTCGCCGCGGTGACGCTCGGCGATCGCGGTACGGCCGCCCGCGCGATGGCCGCGGCTCGCTGAGCTGCCGCTGTCAGGCTCGATGCCGGTGTGGCAGGTTAGGAGCATGGCAACTGGTTCAGCACACCGCACCGTTACCGTCCACCGGATCGCCAGCGGGCGGTTCGCGGTCAGAAATGACCGCGGTGGCGAGATTACCTTTGGGACCGGCGACGGGACCGACTTCACGCCGACCGAGCTACTGCTGGCCGCTGTCGGCGGCTGCACGGCGATCGACGTCGACATCCTGACCTCGCGGCGCGCGGAGCCCGACGAGTTCGAGGTCCGCGTCGATGCCGAGAAGATCAAGGACACTGAAGGCAACCGCCTGACCGACATCGTGGTGACGTTCCGCATCTCGTTCCCCGCGACCCCTGAGGGCGACGAGGCCCGCGCCATACTGCCCGACGTGGTGCGGAAGTCGCATGACAAGCTCTGTACGGTCGGCCGGACCATCGAGATTGGCACGCCGATCACCGCCCGCGTCGAATAGCCGTGCCAACGAGCGGAACGCATCCCGCCGCGGCACAGTCCGCGGCGGGCACGGTCGACACGCACCATCATGTCTGGGACCTGGCCGCCCGGCCTCAGCCATGGCTAGAGCTTCCCGGCCACGAGCCACTGTTGCGGAACTACTCCGAGGCGGACCTGCGCCCGCTGGCCAGCGCCGCCGGGGTAACTGCGACCGTCGTCGTGCAGACGGTCACTGACCCGGCGGAAACGCCCGAGCTACTGGCGGTCGCCGCAGCGAGCGACCTGATCGCGGGCGTCGTGGGCTGGATCGACCTGCAGTCGCCTGGTGTCGGGGACCTGCTGGCCGGGTTGCGCGAGCGGCCGGGCGGTCACCTGCTGCGGGGCATCCGCCACCCTGTCCTGGTCGAGACCGATCCCGACTGGCTCAGGCGGCCCGCCGTGCTGGCCGGGCTGGCGGCGGTCGGTGCTGCCGGACTCTGCTACGACATCGTCGTAACCGCCGACGTGCTTCCGGCCGCGACCGAAGCCGCAGCGGCCAGCCCTGGCCTGATATTCGTTCTTGACCATCTCGGTAACCCCCGGCTTGGTCCGCGACCCGACGAGCTCTGGATGTCCGACATCCGCGCGATGGCCGCCCTTCCCAATACGGTGTGCAAGCTCTCCGGGGTGCTCAGCGAGCCGCCGCGAGCAGAAGAAGCCGCCGGAAATAACGTGAGCCATTTGATCCCGTACTACGAGACCGTGCTCGCCGCCTTCGGGCCGGACCGGATGATGTTCGGGTCTGACTGGCCGGTCTGCACGCTGTCGGCGTCCTATGCCGAGGTGGT
>DASWGE010000442.1:0-4295 GCA_036393895.1 Streptosporangiaceae bacterium
GGGACCAGCAGGTCCACGTACTCATCGGCGGTCAGCAGCTCGATGACCGAGTCGCGCGAATTGTCCCTGATCAGTTGGAACGCGTGCGCGGGAACCTCGTCCTGGCCGCGCAGCACATCCGCGATCAGATCAGCGATCGCGCCGTTGGTGTGCGCGGCGACCGATGACCCGCGCAGCACGGCGGCGTTACCTGATTTGAGGCAGAGCGCGGCCACGTCGACGGTCACGTTCGGCCTGGCCTCGTAGACCACGGCGACAACGCCGAGGGGCTCCCTGACCTGCTCGATGAGCAGCCCGTTCGGCCGGACGGTGCCCCTGATCACCTGGCCGACAGGATCGGGCAGCGCCACGACGGCACGTACTGCGTTCACCATCGCCATCAGGCGGGAATCGGTCAGGGTCAGCCTGTCCACCAGCGTGGCCGAGACTCCCGCCGCACAGGCGGCTGCGACGTCGACGGCGTTGGCGGACTTGAGCTTGTCCCGCGCCCCGTCGATCGCGTGGGCGAGCCGGACGAGGACCGCGTCCTTGGCGGTCGCATTGAGCTCGCGCGTCACAGCGGCGGCTGCGCGGGCCTGCTGGCAGACCTGCCGTACGGTCGTAGGCACTGTCGGCATCCTTTCCCAGGGCCTCGGCGGCGACAGACCACCGTAGGCGTTCACGCAGAATGTACCTATGACCAAGCCTGTTCCGTATGCCCGGACCATCGTCACCGATGACGGCGTGCCGATCGACGCGGCCCACTTGCCCGGAGACAAGGACATCTGCATCGTGCTGGCCCACGGCTTCACGCAGAGCTGGCAGCGTCCTGTGGTCTGGAAGGTTGCGACGAGGCTGAACGAGTTCGGCGGCGTGGTGACCTTCGACTTCCGCGGTCATGGCAGGTCCGGGGGCGTGTCGACAATGGGGGACAAAGAGATCAAGGACGTCGATGTGGCTGTCGGCTACGCCAGGGAGCTGGGTTACCGCCATGTCGCCACGATCGGGTTCTCCATGGGCGCGTCGGCCGTGCTCCGCCAGGCCGGCCTGATCGGGCACGTCGATGCTGTCGTGTCGGTCAGCGGCCCTGGACGCTGGTACTACCGCGGCACGCGGCCGATGCGGCTCGTGCACCTGGCCATCGAGCACCGGGTCGGGCGCGTATTTACCAGGGCGATCATGAAGACCAGGATCAGCAAGGGCAAGTGGGATCCGGTACCGCTTCCGCCCGACGACGCAGCAGCCCTGATCGCTCCCATCCCGCTGCTGATCGTGCATGGCGACAAAGACCAGTTCTTTCCCGTCGACCACGCGGAGCGGATCTACGCGGCGGCCAACGAGCCGAAGGAGCTGTGGATCGTTTCAGGTTTCGGGCACGCTGAGCGCGGCACCGGGCCACAGCTCATCAGGCGGATCGGCCAGTGGTTGCATGCCGCCGTCGGGCTGGACGCCGGGTCCGGCCAGGTCGGTGACGCTAACGAGGACGGGACCGCAGGGACCGTCGGCCCGGTTCCGGCCACCCGGAAGAAGGCCGGCTAGCACCTCTGGCCGGCACAAGGCGCCCGCCCGCACCTTGTCCGCCGCCAAAGCCAGCTTTTAGAATCGCGTTCTAGTAAACAGGCCAGAACGCCTTCCTGCCGTGCCCGGCTGCTGGCGGCCTGATTCCTCCAGGGAGGACCTTGTGGCATGGGAGTTCTCGACTGAACCGGAGTTCCAGCGACAGCTCGACTGGGTCGAGGAGTTTTGCCGGACCGAGGTCGAACCGCTTGACCTGGTCTTTCCCGGCGCCGCCTACTCACGCGCCCCGAAGGCGCGGGCCCTGGCTGACCCGCTCAAGCAGCAGGTCAAGGACCGAGGTCTCTGGGCGCTGTTCCTGGACCACGAGCTCGGAGGTCCCGGCTTCGGCCAGCTCAAGCTGGCCCTGCTGAACGAGATCCTCGGCCGCTACCGGTCGGCGCCCGTGGTTTTCGGAACCGCGGCGCCCGACACCGGCAATATGGAAATGCTCGCCGCCTACGGCACCGACGAGCAGAAAAGGCGCTGGCTCTACCCGCTGATGAATCAGGAGATCTTCTCCGCCTATTCGATGACCGAACCGCAGGGCGGATCAGACCCGAGCCTTTTCAAGACCCACGCAACCCGGGACGGCGACGAGTGGGTGATCAGTGGCGAGAAATGGTTCACCAGCGCCGGAGGACGCGCGGATATCATCTTCCTGATGTGCACGAATGGTATGTTCGTCGTCCCGCGCGAATCACCGGGCGTCGAGATAGCCGAGTATCCCGCGCTGCACAATCACATTCGCTATAACGAGGTCCGTGTCCCGCTCGACCACTTGCTGGGACCCGAGGACGGGGCCAAGGTGCTGGCGCAGCGCCGACTGGGCGGAGGTCGCATCCATCACGCGATGCGCACGGTGGCCCAGGTCAAGCTAGCCTTCGACATCATGTGCGAGCGGGTGCTGAGCCGGGAGTCGCATGGCAAGGTCATCGCCGAGCACCAGATGGTGCAGGAGGCGATCGCCGACTCCTATGCCGAGATCAACATGCTCCGGCTGCTGGTGCTGTGGACCGCGTGGACGATCGACAACTCGAGCACCAAGCAGGCGCGCACCCAGATCGCCGCGTGCAAGTACACCTGCGCCAAGGTGCTGCGAGACGTGAGCTACCGTGCGCTGCACATCCTCGGCTCGCTCGGCACGACCGACCTGACTCCCCTGCAGGCCATGTGGGCGGCCGCGCCGACGATGGCCATCGCCGACGGCGTGGACGAGGTCCACAAGGTGACTGTCGCCCGTAACGTGCTCAAGAGCTACCAGCCCCATCCGGGCCTCTGGCCCACCGAGTACATCCCGGCGAAGCGAGAAGAGGCCAGGAAGAAGTACGCCGATCTGATAGCGGCAGACCCTGACCTCGCCGCGTGGGCCGACGCAGCACGCGGCCGTCCGGGCATGCGCTGAGCATGGAGATCAAGGACAGGGTAGCGGTCGTCACGGGCGGCGCCAGCGGAATAGGCCGTTCCCTCTGCCTCGCCTTCGCCGAGCACGGAGCCGCCGCCGTTGTCGTCTCCGATATTGATGCGCAGGGCGCCGCACAGGTGGCTGCCGAGATAACCGGCCGCGGCCAGCGTGCCCTGGCGGTGACTGCCGATGCCGCGAGCGAACCCGACGTCCAGGCGCTGGTCGCCCACGCCGAGCAAGCATTCGGGCAGATTGACCTGGTCTGCTCGAATGCCGGCATCATCGTGGCTGGCGGCATCGAGGTACCGGACGACGCCTGGTCCAGGATCTGGGCCATCAACGTGCAGAGTCACATTTACGTGGCTCGTGCCGTGCTGCCCGGCATGCTGGCCAGGGGCGACGGCTACCTGGTCATCACGGCGTCGGCGGCAGGCCTGCTGACCCAGCTGGGCTCGGCGCCATACGCGGTGACCAAGCACGCGGCGGTGGCGCTCGCCGAGTGGCTATCCATCTCCTACGGGGACCGCGGGATCGGCGTCTCGTGCCTGTGCCCGCAGGCGGTCACGACCAATCTCGGAGCGACGAGCCTGCGGGAGGTCGCGGGGCTCGTGCCCGCGCCGGCCGACACGGGGGCGATCCCTGCCGCGGCGGGCAACGGGAGCGTCTCACGGCAGGCGTCGGTGGACGGCGTCCTGACGCCCGACCAGGTCGCGGCGAGCGTCCTGGCCGCCGTGGCCGACGAGCGTTTCCTGATCCTGCCGCATCCGGAGGTCGCCACCTACGAACGCCGCCGGGCCGAAGACCGTGACCGGTGGCTGGGCGGCATGCGGCGGCTGCAGGGCCGCCTGGCCGGAAGGAGCTAGCCGCAGTGGTGCAAGGCATCAAGATTTCCGAGGTCACCGACTGGCTTCTTGGCCACATCGATGGTCTCGCAGTGCCGCTCAGCTTCGAGCTGATCTCCGGCGGCAGATCGAACCTGACCTACGCGGTGACCGGCGCGGACGGCCGGAAGATTGTCTTGCGGCGGCCGCCGGTCAGCCATGTCCTGTCCACCGCGCACGACATGGCGCGTGAGTACCGGGTGATCTCGGCCCTGCGTGACACGGACGTGCCGGTAGCACCGGCGCTGGCCTTCTGCGCGGACGAGGCGGTGAACGACCGCCCGTTCTACCTGATGGAGTTTGTCGACGGATATGTGCTGCGCGACGTCGCCGGCACCGAAGCGGTGCTCGACGAGGCGCGCAGAAAGATGGCCGGTGAGCAACTGATCGACGTCCTGGCCGCCATTCACGACGTCGATGTGGACGCGGTCGGCCTCGGCGACTTCGCGCGCCGCGACGGGTACATCGAACGGCAG
>DASWGE010000443.1:0-7372 GCA_036393895.1 Streptosporangiaceae bacterium
CAGAACGTCACCCAGCAGGTCGCCGACGTGAATAGCCGGGTGGTCTCGGCTCAGGCGGCGATCAAGCAGCTGCGGGCTCTGCTGACCAAGGCGGGATCGGTGAGCCAGCTGCTCTCGGTTCAGAACACGATCAACAATCAAGAGTCGGACCTCGAGGCGTTGCTTGCCCAGCAGCGGGCGCTGGCGCACGAGACCAGCTACGCGACAGTCACGGTGCTGCTAGTCGGTCACCACGCGCGCATTGTTAAGAAGCATCAGAAGAAGGCAGCGACTGGATTCCTGGGCGGCCTGCGGGGCGGATGGCACGCGCTCGGACTGGTCGTCGGCTGGGCGCTGACCGCGCTCGGGTCGGCGCTGCCGTTCCTCATTCCCGCGGCACTGATCGGCGGTATCGCGTTCGAGAGCCGACGCAGGCTAGCTCGCAAGAAGATCCCGCCCGCCGCGGAACCGCCCGCCGCCTCGGCCTCGTAGCCGCTAGCCGGCCGGCCCTGCGCTCCCGGCTGACCCTTCGCTCCCGGTCGGAACGGAATGGACGAGGTCGGTCAACCGGGCGAGCACATCGGGATCGGTGTCCGGCAGCACCCCGTGGCCAAGGTTGAAGATGTGGCTCTCGGCGGTCCTGCCCTTCCTGACCACGTCGCGGGCCCGCTCCTCGATTACCGGCCACGGGGCGAGCAGCACGGCCGGGTCCAAGTTGCCCTGGAGCGCCTTGCCGGGGGCGACCCGGTGCACCGCCTCGTCCAGCGGCACCCGCCAGTCCACGCCCACGACGTCGGCTCCCGCCTCGCCGAGCAACCCGAGCAGCTCGCCCGTGCCGACGCCGAAGTGGATGCTCGGCACGCCAGACGCCGCGATCGCGGCGAGGATCTGCTTGCTGTACGGCAGCACGCCGCGGCGATAGTCCTCGGGGCTGAGTATCCCGGCCCAGGAGTCGAATAGCTGCACAGCCGACGCCCCCGCGGACACCTGGACCTGGAGGAACGTGATCGTGATCGCGGTCAGCCTGGCTAGCAGCGAGCGCCAGAGCTCGGGGTTCCCGTACATCAGTGCCCTGGTCTGGTCGAAAGTCTTGGACGGGCCCCCGTCCACCAGGTAGCACGCGAGCGTGAACGGGCCTCCAGCGAAGCCGATCAGTGGAGTCCCGCCCAGTTCCGCCGTGAGCATCCCGACGGCCTGGCTGACGAAGTCGACGTCTCCTGGCTCCAGGTCACGGAGCTTGGCCACGTCACCGTCGTCGCGGAACGGCTTGTCGATCTGCGGCCCGACGCCGGGTCGGATGTCGATGTCGAGCCCCGCCGCCTTGAGCGGCAGCACGATGTCACTAAACAGGATCGCCGCGTCAACTCCGTACCTGCGGACCGGCTGCAGCGTGATCTCGGTGATCAGCTCAGGGTTTGAGCACGCGTCGAGCATCGCCATCCCAGCCCTGGTGGCCCGGTACTCCGGCAGCGAACGGCCGGCCTGGCGCATATACCACACCGGCACGCTGGGCACGGGCTGGCGCCGGCAGGCCCTGATGAATGCTGAGTCGTCGGTCTGCATGTTCACGCCTGGGATCGTCTCACAGCGTGCGGCAGCGGCGCGCCGGCTCCCTCGGCCAAAACGCCCAGATGACACGCCGCCGAAGATCCACGGCATGTGGCCAGATACATGCCAGCATCAAGGAGGCCAGCAACGAACGGCATCGCTCAGGAAGGAGCAGCACATGACCGATGACCTTCGTGATTGCCCGGGCTGTGGCTCCGAGCACCCGTTCGTCCTGCGTCATCCGCAGCCGGAGCGCTGTCCCGACAGCGCGGATGGCTGGTGCCCCGAGTGGTTCTGCACCGCGTGCGGCACGGCCCTGCTGGCCGGGGTGCTCCCCTTCGCCAGGGAGATGACCGCCTCGTCTGAGAGCGTCGCTGCTGGGACGCTTGACCGCGTGGCGTGAGCATGCCGTGCCGCCGTCTCGCGCGCTGAGGCCCGCCGCAGTGCCTGCGGACCAGCACGGGGAAGCCGATCCCGCGTTCACTGCCGCGGTGGCTGAACTCGAGGCGGCGGTGGCCGAGCAGCGCGAACTCCGGCCGGAGATCACCTTCAGCGGCGAACCGCCACCGCGGCGGCTGGCCCCGCACGCGGCGGCGGTCGGCGCGACGGTGGAGGTTGCGGGCAGCGAGATCGGCTGGGGCAGATTTGTCCTGCTCTACGACCCGGCCGGGCAGGACGGCTGGGCAGGCCCCTTCCGGGTAATCGCTTACGTGCGGGCCGCGCTTGAGCCGGAGATCGCTGCCGATCCGCTCGTCGGCCAGGTCGGCTGGAGTTGGCTGACCGAGGCGCTCGAGGCCAGGTCGGCCGGGTACGCGGCGCCAAGCGGTACGGTGACCAGAGTGGTCACGGAAGGTTTTGGCACCAAGAAGGATGAGCCGGTGGCGACCGAGTTCGAGATGCGGGCGTCCTGGTCGCCGGAGACGGCCGAGGGCCGCAAGTCGGAGCTGGATCGGCACCTCGCCGCGTGGGCTGACACGCTGTGCCAGGCCGCTGGATTGCCTCCGCTCCCGCCCGGTGTGGCCCAGCTCAGGCCACCACAGCTGCGACAGCCACGCGCGAGGCGCCGGCCGTGACCGTTCCTTTGCTCGAGCCCAGGGACGGGCTGCCACCGCTGATCACAACTCCCGAGCACTTGGCCGAGGCCACCAGACGGCTTAGAGAGGGAACCGGGCCGGTCGCCGTCGACGCCGAGCGCGCCTCCGGCTTCCGGTACGGTCACCGCGCTTTTCTCGTCCAGCTCCGCAGGAACAAGGCAGGGACCGTGCTGATCGATCCGATCGCCTGTCCCGACCTGGCCGAGCTCGACCATGCCCTGGCTGGAACCGAGGCTGTACTGCACGCGGCCAGCCAGGACCTGCCGTGCCTAGCCGATCTCGGGTTCACGCCGCGTCGGCTATTCGATACTGAGCTCGCCGGGCGCCTGCTCGGCTATCCGCGAGTCGGCCTGGGCACCCTGGTCGAGGAGGTGCTCGGGCTGACTCTGGAAAAGACTCATTCTGCGGCCGACTGGTCGAGCCGGCCCCTGCCGCAGGAATGGCTCAAGTACGCGGCGCTCGACGTCGAGGTTCTGATCGAGCTACGCGACGCGCTAGCCGCGGACCTCGCCCAGCAGGACAAGACCGGCTGGGCGGAGCAGGAATTCGCCGCAGCGCTCGCCGCCAGGCCAGCTGCGCCGCGGCCCGATCCGTGGCGCAGGACCTCCGGCATTCACCGGGTCCGCAGCAGGCGGAGCCTGGCCATCGTCCGCGAGCTCTGGCTGGAGCGAGACCAGATCGCCCGGCAGCGGGACATATCGCCGACCAGGATCCTGCCCGACACTGCGATCGTCGAGGCGGCCAGAGCCGCGCCGAACAGCGTCGCCGAGCTCGGCAAACTTCCCGGCTTCACGGGACGGGGCGCTCGCCGGTACGGCCCTGACTGGCTGCGCGCGGTCAGGCGCGCCAAGGCACTGGCCGATACCGCGCTGCCGGAGCCCTCGGCACCGCCAGGCGCCGGCCCGCCGCCCGCGCACCGGTGGGCCGAACGCGATCCGGCGGCAGCGAAACGGCTGGCCGCCGTCCGAGGCGCGGTCGCGGCGCTCGCGGACTCCCATCACCTGCCGAGCGAGAATCTGCTCGCCCCGGACGCCGTCCGGCGCCTGTCCTGGCAGCCGCCCGAGCCACTCAGCCCGGAGTCGGTGGCCGCCGAACTTGAGCGGTACGGGGCCAGGCCGTGGCAAATCGAGGTCACCGCCACGCCGATCGCCATGGCAGTGATCAGGCTGGTCGAGAAGGGCGAGGCCTGATCAGGCGGTTTTGCGCAGCCGGCGCAGGTCACACGGCCTAGATGACCCTGGCTTGGGAACGCCGGCGCATGAAAGCGCCACGTCGACCGGCGGGTAGTCCGGATAGACGTTCACCAGGACCTCACAGTCGCAGTAGCCGCCACGCCCGGCCAGCTGGTCGAGCAGCTTGCCAGGCTGGCCAGCGCATACGTCGCGCCAGCGGATCGTCCACCGGAACGTGCCGTCGCAGCCGAACTCGGTGATCATGCGCAGCAGGAAACAGCGCAGGCACTCGGCGCGGGCCGGCGCGGTTAACCGCTCGGCCAGGTCAGCCAGCTCGGTCTCGACCTCTCGTGACATGTCGTCGGCCATCATCGGTCACGTCCCCTTTCGCGGCGGAAGCTGTGATTAGCAGACTTTTACCGCATGCCTCCGACAGTGTCGCGCCGCGCGATGCCCGGCGGGAACGCCCGGCGGGAACGCCGGACGGGCAGACGACGGCGCCTCACTTATCCGGATCGTGCCGCTCAGCGGACACCATCTCGCGGGCCGCCGACTGCAGTACCCAGAACTCGCCCTTCCCGAGCGGCTTGGCCCGGGGCGGGCCGGCCCCGAGGGCCTTGAAGGCCGCATCGATCAGCCAGCGCAGGTTCTCGCGGTGCGCGCAAACGAGCGTCGGCACACCGGACACCGCCAGGCTCGTTATCCGCTCGGCGGCCCGGTCCAGTTGTGAATCCGGCAGCTGGGCAGGACGGCTGGCTGGCGGGCCGCGGGTCGCATCGCTGCCGGTCCTGGCAGCGAGCAGATCGGCCGGGTCGTTCGGACCCGGCGTGACCGTGAAGGCAGGCTCTACCTCGATCGGCACTCCCATCGCCTCGGCATACGGCCTGACAGTCGCGATGCAGCGTTCCGCGGCCGAGCTGATCACCTGGCATTCGCCGTAACTGGCCAGCAGTCCGGCCAGGATCTTCGCGTCGGCCGCCCCATTGGCATCGAGCGGCCTGGCCAGGTCGGCTGCTGCCGCTGCCGTATGGTCGCCGGCCACGGCAGGCTTGCTCCCTGCTGCCGCATGGCGCAGCAGGATCAGCGGCACGGTGCTCACCGGGCCAGACCTGAACTCGCCGATAAGCTCGACGTCCCGCTCGTAGGTCAGCCGCTCATGAGCACTGGCTACTGGCAGCCACAGCACCTCGTCCACCTCGTCGTTCGGTATGAATCCGAAGGACGCCGCATAGCGGGCCGCCCAGTAGCTGACGTGCTTGGTTCCCGCGGTGGTCGGGTAGACCGACGGGCTGAGCGCGCGGCCGAGGACTACGGCTAGCCCCGTCTCCTCCCTGACCTCGCGGATGGCGGTGCGGAGCACATGCTCGCCGCGTTCGCGCTTGCCCTTCGGGTAGGACCAGTCGTCGTAGCGCGACCGGTGCACCAGGGCGATCTCGGGTCCAGCCTGGCCAGGCCGCCAGACAACGGCTCCGGCCGCCTGGATGAGTCGAGCCTCGGTGCCCTCAGCCATGCCGCTCCGGGCGGCGGGACCCTAGCCGGCTTTTCGCGGCGCTGACGTCGGCATCCACCGGCCGGACCTGCCGGTGTCTGATCAGGTACTCTTGCAGGTCGATCAGCGGTGCGCCGGACTCGTCCAGATGGTGCCTGGTCCAGATGCCGTTCGGGCCCAGCCACCAGGACGCGACAGCAGGATCCATGGCGAGATCGATCAAGTTCCGCAGCTCGGTCTTGTGTCCTCCGTCCGTCACCCGGACCAGCATCTCAACCCGGCGATCCAGGTTCCTGTGCATCAGGTCAGCGCTGCCGATCCAGACTTCGTCCGATCCGCCAGCGCCGCCCGCGCCGAAGGCGTAAATCCTGGAGTGCTCAAGGAACCGGCCGACGATGCTGCGCACCCGGATCGTCTCCGACAGACCGGGCACGCCAGGGCGCAGCGAGCAGATGCCGCGGATCCACAGGTCGATCGGGACGCCCGCCATCGATGCCTGGTACAGCGCGTCGATGGTCGCCTCGTCGATGATCGCGTTGCACTTGATCTGGATCCGTGCGGGCAGCCCCTCGCGCACCAGCCGCACCTGCTCGTCGATCCGCTTGATCAGGCCGGACCGCAGGCCAGTCGGCGCGACGAGCAGCCGGTGATAGTCGCTGCGCAGGCTGTAGCCGGTGAGGTGGTTGAAGAGGTCGGTGATGTCCTCGCCCACCTGCGGATCAGCGGTCAGCAGCCCGTAGTCCTCGTAGAGCCTGGCTGTCTTCGGGTGGTAATTGCCGGTGCCGATGTGGCAGAACCTGCGCAGCGACCCGTCGGCCTCCTCGCGGACGACGAGCACCATCTTGCAGTGCGTCTTGAGCCCGACAAAGCCATAGACAACGTGGCAGCCGGCTTGCTCCAGCTTGCGCGCCCAGGCGATATTGGCTTCCTCATCGCCTCTGGCCTTGATCTCCACCACGACGACAACCTGCTTGCCGGCCTCCGCCGCATCGATGAGCGCGTCCACGATCTCCGAGTCGCCGCTGGTCCGGTACAGCGTGTGCTTGATCGCCAGGACGCGCGGATCGGCAGCCGCCGAGACCACCAGCCGCTGCACGCTCGCCGTGAACGAGTCGTAGGGCAGGTGCACGAGCACGTCACGCTCGGAGAGCGTGGAAAAGACGCTGCGATCGCCCGGCAAGGCGCCCTCGGCCGGCACGAACGTCGGGTACTTCAGGCGGCGCAGGTCCAGGTCGGCAATCGCCGACAGTCCCGACAGGTCCAGCGGGCCCGGCAGCCGGTACACGGCCCTGCGGTCGATGTCGAGCTCGGTTACGAGTTTCTCGAGCACGTCAGCGGAGATGGATTCCTCGACTTCGAGCCGCACGGCAGGCTCGAAGCGGCGGCGCATCAGCTCGCGCTCGAGCGACTGGAGCAGGTTCTCGGTCACATCCTCGTCAATTTCCAGGTCGCGGATTCTCGTGACCCGGAAGGCGTGGTGCTCGATGACCTCGAGCCCGGCGAAGAGGTCGGTCAGGTGCGCCGCGATCACGTCCTCGAGCGGCACGAACCTGCTAGGCGAGAGGGTCAGGAACCGGGGCAGGAGCGGCGGGACCTTGACCCTCGCGAACAGCGTCAGTCCCGTACTCGGATCCGCAACCATGACGGCGAGGCTGAGCGACAGACCGGAGATGAACGGGAACGGATGTGCCGGATCGACGGCGAGCGGGGTGAGGACCGGGTAAATCCGCTCCCTGAACAGCGCCTGGAGCCTAGCCTGCTCCTCCGGCAGCAGTTCCTTCCAGCGCAGGATCTCGATGCCTGATTCAGCCAGCGTAGGCAGCACCCGGTCGGCGAAACAGCGTGCGTGCCTGTCGGCTAGCTCGCGCGCCAGATCCAGAGTGTTCTCCAGGATCTGATCGGGTGCCTTGCCGCTCACGCTCTCAACCGGCAGGCCGGTCGCCATCCGACGGATCCGGCCGGCCACCCTGACCATGAAGAACTCATCGAGGGCGCTGGCGAAGATGGACTCGAACCTGACGCGCTCCAGGAGCGGCACGTTCGGGTCCTCGGCGAGCTCGAGCACCCGCTGGCTGAACCGCAGCCAGCTC
>DASWGE010000444.1:0-5649 GCA_036393895.1 Streptosporangiaceae bacterium
TCCTGCGCTCGAGGTGGCCCAGCCGCGGGGCGGTCGCCACGATGGTCATCTGGCTGCCCTCGCCGGAATCGCCCGCACCGCGCGGTACGCGACGGAGCCGATGACCCCGCCGATGCAGGCGACGGTCAGCGCGAGAACCAAGCGGCTGCCGCGGTCAGTGCCCGCGCCGAGACCGTGGGCGACCGCGACCGGCCAGCACAGGTACCCGGCCCAGTGCACGACCCGCCACAGCCGATGTCCGATGCGCTGCCTGAGCAGGCTCGTGATCAGCAGCGCGACCATCAGGTCGCAGGCAACCGCGCCAAGGCCGAGCCAGAGACGCTTGTAGGAGGACGCGAACGGCACGAACGCCGCCTGCAGCCCGATCGAGGTGTAGGTGTCGATCACGGTCGTGCCCACGTGCAGAGCGAGGAAGGCCAGCGCGAGCAGCGACAAGTTCCTGTGGAGTCCCTGGACCAGGAAGCGAGGCCAGCGGTGGCTGGCGAACCGGCCGGCGTTCTCAAGATGCCGAGCACCAGGCTCGCC
This sequence comes from Streptosporangiaceae bacterium, assembly GCA_036393895.1. Lineage (GTDB taxonomy): Bacteria > Actinomycetota > Actinomycetes > Streptosporangiales > Streptosporangiaceae > Chersky-822. The sequence goes on from DASWGE010000444.1 coordinate 526, forward strand.
GAGAGCGCGACCAGCGTGACAAGCCCGGCTGCCCGCGTCGCGTACCACAGGAAGGGTCCGTGCAGGAAGGCGCTCACTGCGGCCAACCTCCCGCGGTGACCACGGTGCCGTCCAGCCTGGCCAGCCTGGCCGGCAGGCTGAAGCCCTGCAGCCACTGCTGCGCCGCACGGCCTCTGATGATCGAGGCAGTGCTCGCGGTATTGGCGTCCACACAGGTCGCCGCGGCGACCGAGACGGCGGCCCAGTAAATCTCGGCCGGCTGCCCGGTGCTTGGCACGACGATGTGATGCACGTCGCGGTCGCCCCGGCGCCAGCCACGGACCGCCGGGCTCGACGTGGCCACGCCGCCTGCCTCCACGGCCACGCAAACCGCCTCGTCGGCTCCCGTCACGCCATCGTCGACGCCGATCCGCCAGCCGCCCTCGGGCGGCTGTCCGGCCATGGCGATGTCGCCACCCAGGTTGACCAGGACGCCGCAGCCGATCTGTGCCCAGATCGCCGATGCGGCCAGGTCGGCCGCGAGCGCCTTAGCGGTGGCGCCGAAGTCGAGCAGTGCCCGGTCCGGTACCCGCACGGTCATCGCGACGGGGTCGAATTCCACGCACTGCCAGCCGGCCGCCGGCGCGGGTGGCACGGTCAGATCCGAGGTGTCCGCGGACAGCTCGCCGAAGTCCCGGTCGCAGCCGAGACTGACCACGGACCGGCCGCACGTCGGATCGACATCGCCATCGGTCACCTCGGCGGCCCGGAGCGCGACGGCGAGCGCACCGGCGAACACTGGGCTGACCAGGACGAGCTCGCCGCTGGACCTGTTGAGCGCGGACAGCTCAGAGTCTGGCCGGAACCTGGAGCAGGCCAGGTCTATCGTCGCGAGGACGCCGGACAGGATCTGCTGCGCGGCGTCCAGCGCCGCGGGTGCGGTGATGAGCAACGAGCAGAAAGTGCCGAACGCGCTGATCATGCGGCCAGCGATGGACGGCACGGCGGGGCGCGCGAGCGTGATCGCCGGCGCGGTGGACGCTGCCTTTTGCCGATGAACGGGGACGTGGGAGTTCACGTAGTCACAGAGGTCGGATCGAGTGCCGGGTTGATCGGGGTCGCCGGCCGGGAGAGGACGTCATCCTCCGGCTGTCGAGCCGCTCGTTTTCGTCTGGGACGGCGTGGGGCTCGGCGCGGGAGGCTTCGGCGGCGGCGTGAGAGACGGCTTGGGCTTCGGCTTGCTGGACGAGGGTGTCGGGGCGGGGTGCGCGGTCGGCCTCGCCTTTGTCCAGGGCGCCGCCTTCTTGCGCGCCTGCCCGCTCGTACTGCTCGCCGATGGCGTCGCGCCGGCGCGAGCGGCGGCGCTGGCCTGCGAACCTGGACCCGGACTGGGCGATGGCTTGGCTGCCTGGGCGGCGGTCGTGGCAGCTGCGTGATTGAACAGGTTCATGAAGCCGACGACGCCCACAGCGCTCAGCAGGGTAGCCCGCCACGTCAGGGTGGACAGCCTGCGCAGGCTGGCGTCCCGGTGCGCGCTGAGTCGATCTCGGTGTCTCATGGGCGCTAACGAAACCCGAATGTACGTTAAGAGGCCACCAAGAGCCGTTCAAGGCGGGACTGTGTCTGCCGCGCGTGGCTGGCCAGTCCCCGGACGACGGGCACCTTCGTTCGGCGGCCATCCAGAGCGTTCGGTTGGGAATGAAGCTGGCGGTAGAATGTAAGGGCCGTAACTCCGGCGCTTTCCCAGGTAACCATGGAGTCTTCCCGCATGCCCGCCAGCCCCGCTGAGCTCGCCGCCGACGTCGCCACCCGCGACGACCTGCGCAACGTCGCAATCGTTGCGCATGTCGACCACGGCAAGACGACGCTGGTCGACGCGATGCTGTGGCAGTCCGGGGCGTTCCGGGCCAACGCGCAGGTCGCCGAGCGCGTGCTCGACTCTGGCGACCTCGAGCGGGAGAAGGGCATTACCATCCTGGCCAAGAACACGGCGGTGACCCACGGTGGCCTGACCATCAACATCATCGACACGCCCGGTCACGCCGACTTCGGCGGCGAGGTCGAGCGCGGGCTGTCCATGGTCGACGGGGTGCTGCTGCTCGTGGATGCGAGCGAGGGGCCGCTGCCGCAGACCAGGTTCGTCCTCCGCAAGGCGCTTGCGGCCAAGCTCCCGGTGATCCTGGTGATCAACAAGGTGGACCGGCCCGACGCCAGGATCGCCGAGGTCGTGGACGCCTGCTACGAGCTCTTCCTTGACCTGGACGCGACCGAGGACCAGATCGAGTTCCCGATCCTCTACGCCTCTGCCCGGGCCGGCCGGGCCTCGCTGACCCCCCCGGACGACGGGACGCTGCCGGACTCCGCTGACCTCGAGCCGCTGTTCGACGTGATCAGGCAGTATGTGCCAGCGCCGTCGTACGACCCACGCGCGCCGTTGCGTGCCCATGTTACGAACCTGGACGCGTCGGCGTACCTGGGCCGGATCGCGCTCTGCAGGGTCGTCTCCGGCGAGATCAGCAAGGGCCAGCAGGCCGCCTGGTGCCGCAGGGACGGGTCCATCGAGCGCGTCAGGATCTCCGAGCTGTACCGGACGCAGGCGCTCGATCGGGTGCCGGCCGCCGCGGCATCGGCCGGGGACATCATCGCGGTCGCCGGTATCAGCGACATCATGATCGGCGAGACGCTGGCCGACCCTGACGACCCGCGGCCGCTGCCGCTGATCACCGTAGACGAGCCCGCGATCGCGATGACGGTCGGCGTGAACACCTCGCCGCTGGTCGGGCGCGGCGGGTTCGTGGGGTCTGGTGCCGCCGGGGCTGCCGCGAAGCCGTCGGGCCGTGGGCACACCAAGGTCACGGCGCGGATGGTGCGCGACCGGCTCGATGCCGAGCTTGTCGGCAACGTCTCGATCCGCGTGCTGCCGACCGAGCGGCCCGACACCTGGGAGGTGCAGGGCCGCGGCGAGCTGGCACTGGCCATCCTGGTCGAGACTATGCGGCGGGAGGGTTACGAGCTGACGGTCGGCCGGCCGACCGTGGTGACCCGCGAGGTTGACGGCAAGCTCTGCGAGCCGGTGGAGCGGCTGACCATCGACGTGCCTGAGGAGTACCTCGGCGCCGTCACGTCTCTGCTCGCGATCCGCAAGGGGCGGCTTGAGCAGATGACGAATCACGGGAGCGGCTGGATCAGGCTCGACTTCATGGTGCCGGCGAGAGGACTGATCGGCTTCCGTACCCAGTTCCTCACTGACACGCGCGGCACGGGCATCGCGCATCACGTGTTCGAGCGGTACGAGCTGTGGGCGGGCCCGCTGCGCATGCGCGCGTCCGGCTCGCTGGTAGCTGACCGGGCCGGGATCGCGACGGCGTACGCGATGTTCTCGCTGCAGGAGCGAGGGACCCTGCTCGTCGAGCCCGGCACAGAGGTCTACCAGGGCATGATCGTGGGCGAGAACTCCCGCTCCGACGACATGGACGTCAACATCGCCAGGGAGAAGAAGCTCACCAACATGCGCCAGTCCACCGGCGAGGAACTGGAGCGGCTGGTGCCGCCCCGGGCGCTGAGCCTGGAGCAGGCCCTGGAGTTCTGCGCGGACGACGAGTGCGCCGAGGTGACGCCGGCCACGATCCGCCTGCGCAAGACCGTCCTCGACGCCAAGGAGCGCGCCAGGACACGGGCCAGGACCAACCGCGAGGGCTGACTTCTAAGCGTCAGTGCACGGGCCTTGTTCCGGTTCCCAGTCGATGCCATGGGCGGCGAGCCAGCCGCGCTCCGCCGCAGAAAGATCGACGGGCTGAACACGTCGCGCTGTGCTTATACGCATCTGCAGGCCATTCGCGCCGCCGACGTGGGCGGCCCACTCGTCGCCGCGCTCAAGCACGATCTTCTCGAACGCGGGCGGATGGCGAAGCAGGAGCCGCCTGCCGCACTGAACGCACGACCACTCCTCGAAGCCAGGATCCAGCCTCCTGGTTAGCGACATTTCATGTGGGGTCGGCAACTGGATTCCGATCTGCGGGGAGCTCCTGTGGCTCATACAGGTTCCCATGCTTGCCCTCAGTCTCTCATCCAAACGCGCCGGTGGGCTCCGCTTGGGCGGCTGCGGCGTAGCTCTTGGACAGCAACTGGCTGTGAAAAACGCCGACCTCGTGTATCAGTCGCTCTACGCAGATGTCCGTACTGGTAGCCACCCGGCGCCGGAACCAGCGCCGTGGCCTGCGCGGATAACCGCGCGAAGGAGTTCCAACAGGAGGTAGGTCATGTCACTTCAATCAGGTTCGCTCCAGACACCGGTAACTGACTTCAACGTGCCCGGCATCCTGGACGCCCAGGTGACTGCCATGGACGTGCTCGATCCGACCGAGAATGACGAGAGAATCGGGTTGCTGGAGGTGGATGACGAGTTCGACGTCGTGCTCACCTGGCAGCTCACCGGCGCCGCCACGCCGGTTGTCGGCGGTTCATGGATCGTCTCGCTGTTCAGCAACGACATGGACGGGGTGGGCACGATGAAGGGACGCATCGCCGGTCCAGACATCGTCTCCATCACTGGCGGCGTCAGTCCGCTGCAGTTCAGCCACAGGTTCCATGTCGCCCCGCCCACCCCCCAGGTTGGGCTGTACAAGCTGACCGCCACCATCAACCACTCGCCCACGGGGAATCCGGCTGAACTCTCCGAGATGTTCGGTTTCGCGGAGTCCACCCCGGTCGACATCACCAGCGCCGTGGTGGAGACCAGCTGACCCACGGCTAACTCACTCGCCGGGCCGGACCATGATTGTGGATGATTCTCAGCCATATGGCTGAGAATCATCCACGGTGGACGATGGACCTGGGGCTGCCGCTTCGGTGAGTCGCGTCACCAGGTGGCACACGGCCGCGAGCCGCATCGACTCCCAGTCCAGGGGCTGATCGTCCGGCACTGGCTGCCAGCCACATCCGGCTGCCGCGGCGACGAATCCGCTGGCGTAGTTCACGAGGAAGCCCAGTAGCTGCACTGCATCATCACGCTGTGAGCCAAGCTCATCCGTGGCGGCCTCAGTCACCGCCGCGACGTGCTGGTCGAGTTCGGGGTGCGCGCAGCCAGCGAGCCGATCCAGGCTCGCCTGACCGATGCTGCCCGCGAGGTACGGGATCAGGTCCACG
>DASWGE010000445.1:0-7709 GCA_036393895.1 Streptosporangiaceae bacterium
TCCTGCGTGCTGCGTTACCGCGACAGTCCCGAGCCGCAGGAAGAGCTGATGCAGGTCGCCTACGTCGGGCTGCTGAAGGCCATCAACAACTTCAATGCCGACATCGGCGAGAGCCTCGCGGCCTATGCCACCCCGTGCATCACGGGCGAGATCAAGCGTCATTTCCGTGACAAGCGCTGGCAGGTGCACGTCCGCCGGTCCGCGCAGGAGCTGCGGCTTGAGATCAGGAAAGCCAGGAGCGACCTGACGCAGCGGCTGTCGAGAACCCCGACGGACGCCGAGCTCGCCGAGCACCTCGGAGTGAGCAGAGCCGATCTGCTCGACGCGCAGCGCGCCGAGCTCGCGTTCCAGGCCTCCTCGCTGAGCGCGCCGCTATCCGACGGCGCCGACGCTGGCACGCTTGAGGACCTGCTCGGCGGCGATGACCCGCGGCTGGAGAGGGCACTGGAAATGGAGGCGGTCTGGGAGCATCTGGCCGAGCTGCCCGACAGGGAGCAGCGGCTGCTGATGATGCGCTTCTACGGCAATATGACCCAGTCCGAGATCGGTGACCAGCTCGGCGTATCGCAGATGCATGTCTCGCGGCTGCTCGCGCATGCGCTCAGCTATCTGAGACACCGGATACTCGAGTCAGACCAGCGGCCTGAGCGCGACCAGGAATGGTCAGGCGCAGGCTCAGCCCGCAACGTCAGGCGCAGTCGGCTGACCGGCGACGGCAAGGTCCACAGTGTCGTACATCGGAATCCGGTCGGCAAGGCCGGTAATCCACAGCGTTCTCGTGTACTGGAATCTGGCGCCCGCGAGCGCCAGTGACCCGCCGGCCGCGACCAGGCCCTTCCAGTGACTCACAATTACCGCGAGCGAGCTCGTGTCCATGAAATCAACGGCCGAAAGGTCGAGGACGACCCGGTCCACTGTTCGACGCGAGTCGGCAAGAGTGTCGTCGAGCCGGCGGCTCGTGACGATGTCGAGGTCACCGATGAGGGTGATGATTGCCGTGCCATCGCGATGCTCGGTTGAGAGGTCGAACTCCGGCACGCTATACCCCTAACGGATCAGGCCGGCCTGGACCGGACGGGACTCATCGACGCCGGGGGTACGCCACGGCACCGATGCCGTATCACGGACATGCTACGACGGCACGCGCATAACTCGGCCGCCGCAGGGCAGCAACCAAGCTCGGAGGCGATCACCACGAAGGCGGGGCAAACAAGCTGACGGTCCCGCGACGACAGTTCCGGCAGGGTGCATATGGCCGTCGAGGCAGGCTATCCCGCAGCGCCGCTGCATCACCTTGCCCTGTTCTACCACGGCAGCGACGAGTACTCCGATATCGTCGCCGGCTTCGTCAGGGCTGGCCTGGAGGTGGGCGAGCGCGTGTTCGTCGCTCTTCCCGGGCATCGGCTCGCTGCGGTGCTCGGCGCGCTCGGTGGCCAGCGGGAGTATGTCGCCTTCGCCAACATGACAAGTCTCGGCCGCAATCCGGCCCGCATTATCCCGGCGATTGAGGCCTTTGCCTCGGCCGGAAGCGAGCCGGTCCGCTTCGTCGGCGAACCAATCTGGCCGGGCCGGAGTGCGGCGGAGGTCCGTGAGTCAACCAGGCACGAGGCGCTGATTAACCTTGCGTTCGCCGCCGCCTGCGCCCAGATCCTGTGCCCGTATGATGCCGCAGCCTTGCCTGACCCGGTCCTGGCGGACGCGTGCCGGACGCATCCGCTGATCGCTGGTGCCAACTCTCACGATGCGAGCCCTGGCTACGAAGGGCCAGGCAGCGTGCCGGAAAGCTGCGCCCTGCCGCTTCCGCCGCCACCGCCGCGCACCAAGGTAGTCAGGTATGACGCTGATCTGCGCCGCGTCCGCCAGTTCGTCGCCGACGTGGCAAGGGATGCCAGCCTTCCAGCCACCACAGCCGCTGACCTGGTCCTCGCCGTGAACGAGATCGCAGCCAATACGGTGCGGCACGGAGGCGGCACTGGCACAGTATCCGCCTGGCTGACGGCCGGCGAGCTGATCTGCGAGCTTCGCGACGCCGGCCACATCACCGACCCGCTGGCTGGCCGGCGGGTGCCGGATCCTGAGCAGGCCGGGGGCCACGGGCTGTGGCTTGTGAATCGGTCAGTTGATCTCGCCGAGGTACGCACTGGCGCGGGCGGGACCGTGACCAGGCTGCATGTTCGCATCGGGGGAAGCCAACCCGCCGCAGCTGGCTCACACCGGCACGAGCTCGGCCACCCCGGCGACGATGGCCGCGGCGTCGATGCCGGCGGCGTGCAGCTGCTCGGCGGGCGTCGCTGACGCCGGCATGGCCCTGACCGCGAGCTTCACGACGACAGGCAGCGGACTGCCTGGCACCGCCAGCGTCTCGAGCACGGCATCGCCCAGACCGCCCTGCGCCCAGTGATCTTCGACTGTCAGGACGTGTCCGGTATCGGCTGCCGCCTGCCGGATGGCGCCGCTGTCAATCGGCTTGACCGAGTAGGCGTCGATCACTCGTGCTCGGATGCCGTCGCCGGCGAGCCGGTCAGCGGCGGCCAGCGCCTCGTGCACGGTAATGCCCGCGGCAACGATGGCGACCTGGTCTGACTCGGATGACCGGAGCACCCGGCTGCCGCCGATAGGAAACTCTTCCCCAGGCCGGTAGATCACGGGAGTGTCACCCCTGGTGGTCCGCAGATAGCTGATCCCGGCCAGGTCGGCCATAGTAGCGGTCAGCGCGGCTGTCTGGTTCGCGTCGCACGGGTACAGGACGGTGCTGCCGTAAATCGCACGAAGCGCCGCCAGGTCTTCCAGCCCCATCTGGGAGGGGCCATCCTGGCCGATCGAGACTCCCGCGTGCGAGCCGGCGAGCCGGATGTTGGCGCGGCTGATCGCGGCCATCCTGATGAAGTCCAGAGCGCGAGACATGAACGCGGCGAATGTGGCGGCGAACGGCGCCCAGCCTCGCACCTGCATGCCGACAGCCGCCGCAACCATCTGCTCCTCGGCGATATAGAGCTCGAAGAAACGCTCGGGATGCGCGCGGGCGAAGAACTCCGTCCTTGTCGAGTCGGCAACCTCCCCGTCGAGGACGACGACCTTAGATCTGGCCGTTCCGACAGCAGCGAGCGCCTGACCGAAAGCCGTCCGCGTGGCGACCTTGTCACCCGGCTGATACTCAGGGAGCCGCAGCTCGCCCGAGGGAAAGACGTGCGGTCGCAGCCCGGGCTTGGGGGGCTGGACGTGAACCCGCTCGTCGCGCGGGCCGCCAAGCTCCCTGATCGCCTCGTCAGCATCGGGGACGGGCTTGCCGTGCATGCCTTCCACGTTTTCGACGGCAGACACGCCGCGGCCCTTCCTGGTCCGCGCGACGATCGCGGTCGGTTGCCTGAGCGTCACCCTGGCCTGCGCGTATGCCCGGTCTACCGCGGCGATATCGTGACCGTCAATCTCGATCGCGTTCCAGCCGAAGGCCGCCAGTCGCTGCGCGTAAGCGCTTGTATCCCAGCCGTGCCTGGTCGGGCCCCGCTGTCCGAGCCTGTTCACGTCGATGATCGCCGTCAGATTGTCCAGCCCGCTGTAACCCGCCTGCTCGATCGCCTCCCAGATCGAGCCCTCGGCCATCTCGCTGTCACCGCAGAGCACCCATACGTGGTAGGGCAGCCGGTCGAGTTGCTTGCCGGTCAGCGCCAGGCCGACCCCGATCGGCAGGCCCTGCCCCAGCGACCCCGTCGCGACGTCAACCCACGGCAGGCGCGGCGTCGGATGGCCCTCCAGCCTGCTGCCGAGCCTGCGGTAGGTCAGCAGTTCCTCGTCGGTGATCGCGCCGGCGGCCTTGAGCATCGCGTAGACCAGCGGCGAGGCGTGTCCCTTGGAAAAGATGAGGTGGTCGTTGCCGGGCGCGTCGGGGTTGGTGAAGTCATAGCGCAGGTACCTGGCCAGCAGGACCGCCATCAGGTCAGCCGCCGAGAGCGATGAGGTGGGATGGCCGGAGCCCGCCGCTGAGCTACTCCGTACCGAGTCCACGCGCAACTGCTGAGCGAGACTGGCCAGCTTGGCCGCCGTGTCCTGGTCTAGTGCATACGTCACAGTCATGGCTCATCCCCCGCCTCGGTGGCGCGCATCACCGGCGGCCTACCCGGCCGCCTCCCGGCTAATCAGTCCGCGTCAGCTCCGGCACCGGCCACAGGCGCGGTCAGCGGACCGCGGCGGAGACCGGCTGGGCGAAACTGGACAGATAGCGCGGCTATGGGGTAGGTTCCCAGCTAGTGCTTACGACGCAGGCACGCCCACGTCACCGCGTGACGTTGCTGGGTGTGCCTTTCCGTTTTTTCGGCGCTATCAGATTGGCCCCCTGAACTACGGCATCCGCGCGGTGATACCAGCCGGCACCGCAAGGAGGCCCTAGGGATGAAGATCGCCCTCGTCGCACGGCATGCATCGGCCCCAGCTGCGCAGTCCGACCAATACGCCAGCGAGCAGGCGGCGCACGTGACAGGTCTCGGCAAGGCACTCGCCTCGCAGGGCCACCACGTAGTCATCTATGCCCGCAAGGACGCCCCTGGGCTGCCGGACCGCGAGACGCTCGCGCCGCGCCTGACCGTGCGCTACATCACGGCGGGTCCCCCTTCGACCGTTCCGGCCGACCAGCTGCCGCAGCATGTCGCCGAGATCGGCCGGTACCTCGCGGCGCGGTGGAAGAAAGACACTCCGGACATTGTCCACGCGCATCACTGGACGAGCGGCCTCGCCGCCCTGCTGGCCGCCCGCGAGCAGCCGGTACCCATCGTGCAGAGTTTCGGCTCCCTCGGCCTCGCAGAGCAACGGCACGGCGTGCCCGGGCCACGCGACAACACGCGTGTCCGGATGGAAGCGTGCATCGCGCGCACCGTAACCGCAGTGCTGGCGCAGACCTCGGACGAGGTCAGCGATCTGGCCAGCCTGGGGATCGGTGGCACGCGGGTCAGGATCGTGCCGTGCGGCGTCGAGACGAGCCGGTTCGCTCCTGACGGGCCTGCCGCCAAGCGCCAAGCCGATCTTCGGCTGCTCCATGTCGGGTCACTGGCCGAGCACCAGGGCCTCGACAAGTTGCTGATGATCATGCCCGACGTGCCAGCCGCCGAGCTTGTCATCGTGGGCGGTCCTGACCCGGACGGACTCGACTCGGACATTGCCTACAAGCGGCTCGGAAAGTTCGCGGCCGCACTTGGCGTCGCTGACCGCGTCACCTTCACCGGGCACGTGACCAGCAAGAGCCTTCCAGCACTGCTCCGCTCCGCCGACATCTTCGTCAGCGGCGCCAGCTACGAGCCCTACGGCGCCGCCGCGATCAGCGCCATGGCCTGCGGCAAGCCCGTGGTGGCGAACGCCGTGGGCGCGTATGCCGATGCCGTGATCGACGGGACGACGGGTCTGCTGCTGCCGCCGGGCCATCCTCACCTGCTGCTCAAGCGGCTACGCGAGCTGCTGGTCACCCCCATGAAGCTGACTGGGTTCGGCATCGCGGCCGCCGACCGGGCGCGGTCACGCTATTCATGGGAGCGGATCGCTGACGAGACGGCCGCGGCATACCAGCGGTGCCTGACAGATCGGTGGGGTCAGCCAGCCGGCCCCCGGACGCTCGCGTCAGCGCGGGGAACTGCCGCGACAGCCGAGCAGCGCTGGGCGGCATAACTGCCGCAAAGTCAGGCCGGCGATCATGCATAACGGCCTGACCAGCGGAAATCACTTCCATAGGGGGTGAGTGCCATGCCTAACTACTGGCTCCCGATCATGGCAGTGGCTTTCGCCGGCGCCATAGCCGTCTGGATCGCGCTCGTCTTCATGGCCGACCGGAAGCAGTCGCACCCGACCGAGGTCCCGCCGTCCCCGCGCGAGATCGCCGGCGGCATGTTCGAAGCGCGCCGGGGAGGCCGGCAGGTAATGCCTGATCCCATGGGGCCGATCGTGCATGACGACGACCAGACCAGCCAGGAACTTCCCGGACCCGCCCCGCCCGCCGGGCCCGCCGCACCCGTCACCCGCACCGCCGTGCCCGAGCAGCGCAGCGCTCCAGCTCCTGAGCAGGCCCCCGCGCGGGAGAACCGCCTCTAGCCCACCGCATCGCCGCTGCTGTACGTGGCGTCATGCGAGGATGACGCGGGCCTGCTAAGCCATCTCCCGCACGACGCTGGCCGGAACCTTGTCCTCGCGCAGGCCAAGGAATCGGGGATGCCGCAGCTGCCCGCCGCCCGTCCACTCGGTGAAACCCACCTGGGCGACCAGCATGGGTTCGACCCAGTGCACGCCGGACCGCGGTGGCCCGCCGTCGCTGGAGCGCGGCAGCAGGTCGCGATCGAAGGCCGGGTCGCCGCGCTCGAGCTCGCGTAGCGCGCGGCCGAGGCTGGCCAGCGTGGCGTCGCTGAAGCCAGTCCCCACCTTGCCGGCATAGGCCAGCCGGCCATCCTGGTCGTAGTAGCCGAGCAGCAGCGCGCCGAAGTGTGTCCTCGAACCCTTCGGGTCGGTGTAGCCGCCGATGAGGAACTCCTGGCTGTTCTGGCACTTGAACTTCAGCCAGTCACGAGTCCGCCCTGACCGGTACGGAGCGTCAGCGCGCTTGGCGATCAGCCCTTCCCAGCGCTGTTGGCATGCCTGCTCGAAATACTCCTCGCCGTCGCCCTCACGGTGCTCGGTGTAGCGGAGCGGATCGCCAAAGGACAGGAGCTCGCGCAGCAGCCGCTTGCGCTCGCGTAGCGGCTGAGGCCTGATGTCCCGGCCCTCCGCGTAGAGCAGGTCGAACACGTAGTAGTACACCGGCACCTGCCTGCGCAGCGCCTCGTCAGGTTGGCGCACTCCGAGCCGCCGCTGCAGACGGCTGAAGCTCGTCGCGGCGCCGTCGAACGCGACGACCTCGCCATCGCAGACGAACTCGGCCGGCGGCTGAGCGACCAGCGCGTCGCGCAGCTCAGGATAGGTTCCGCTGACATCCTGCCGGTTACGGGTCATCAGCAGCACCTGGTCCCCAGACCGGTAGGCGATGCAGCGCTCGCCGTCGAGCTTTCGCTCGTACAGCCACGCGGGATCGGAAAACCTGTCCTTGGTCAGGGTCGCCAGCTCCGGTTCCAGCCAGCCGGGAGTCCCCAGTGCTGCTCGACGCGCCCCGGCGGATTGCGTAATACTCACAGTGAACATTCTCCCGTCACAGCCACGTCGCTGCGGGCACCTACCCCGGCTTTGTGCCCGCGCATAAGGCGCTTATTCCGGGCCGATGATGGGCGCGAATCCGGGGGAAGTCCGGTCACGCCGACTTAGGACGCGGTGCCTGGCGGCGGGAGAGCGCCGGTTTCCATCGCCTTGGTCACCGCCGCGGTCCTGCCGGTCACCCCGAGCTTCGCGCAGGCCCGCGTCAGGTGCGTCTTGACGGTCGCCTCGCTCACGAACAGCGCCCGGCCGATCTGGAAGTTGGTCATCCCGCGGGCGACCAGGGCCAGCACCTCGGTCTCCCTGGCGGAGAGCGTCTCGGGCCGCGGTCCCCGTACCCGCGACACCAGCCGGCCGGCCACGACGGGCGCAAGGACGGTCTCGCCGCGGGCGGCAGCCCGGATCGCGCGGATCAGGTCGGCCCTCGGCGAGTCCTTGAGCAGGTATCCCGCCGCGCCTGCCTCGACCGCGCGGAGGATATCGGCATCGGTGTCAAACGTGGTCAGGACGATGATCCTGACATCGCTCTCATGACCGGCCCTGATCTTGCCGAT
>DASWGE010000446.1:0-6874 GCA_036393895.1 Streptosporangiaceae bacterium
GGGTGGCTGCCGGACGGCGGAGCTCACCCTGCCGGGATTCCGGCACGACATCTGCTCGGCAGTCCACCCGCTCGCGGCGGCCTCGCCGTTCTTCACTCAGCTCGACCTTCCTTCGCTCGGCGCCACGCTCGCCACGCCGAAAATCGCCTTCGCCCAGCCGCTAGATGGCGGCCGCGCCGCCTGGCTGGCCGGCTCGGTGGATGAGACGGCCGGCGGCCTCGGCGCCGACGCCGGCGCCTACCGGCGACTGCTCGGGCCGCTCGTGCGGCAGGCGCCGCTGATCCTGCCCGACCTGCTGGCGCCGTTGCGGTCGCTGCCAGGCCACCCGCTGGCGATGGCCAGGTTCGCCCTTAGCGGCCTGCCGCCGGCCAGCCTGCTCGCGAAGCGCTTCCGCACCGATGAGGCTCGCGCGTTGCTCGCCGGCGCCGCGGCGCACACAATGCTGCCGCTGACTGCTGTGGGCACCGGGGCATTCGGCCTGATGTTCATGATGATCGCGCACGCCGTCGGCTGGCCGGTCGTGGAGGGCGGCAGCGCCAGGCTCGTCGACGCGCTAACAGCCGAACTCGCCGCCGTGGGCGGCGAGCTAGAGACCGGGCATTGGGTGCGGTCGCTGGCTGACCTGCCGCCCGCGAGAACGGTTCTGCTTGACCTCACGCCGCGCCAGTTCGCCGAACTAGCCGGACCGGCGCTCTCCGCCAGGCAGCGCAGGTCGCTCGAGCGCTTCAGGTACGGGCCTGGCGTCTGCAAGGTGGACTGGGCGCTCAGCGGCCCTGTGCCCTGGCAGGCTGTCGCCTGCCGGGAGACCGGCACCGTGCACGTCGGCGGCTCGTTCGATGAGGTGGCCCGCAGCGAGACGGACGTGAACGCCGGCCGGCACCCGGACCGCCCCTTCTGCCTCGTGGCGCAGCCAGGCGTCGTTGACCGGACCAGGGCACCGGCCGGGAAGCACACGCTCTGGGGGTATTGCCACGTACCACCAGGCTCCTCGGTCGACATGGCAGCCAGGATCGAAGCGCAGATCGAGCGGTTCGCGCCCGGCTTCACCGACCTGATCATGGCAAGGTCGGTCCGCACCGCAGCAGACATCGAGCGGTACAACCCGAACTACGTGGGCGGGGACATCAACGGCGGGGCGGCCACGCTTCGCCAGACCCTGCTGCGGCCGACGCCGCGCTGGAACCCGTACCGGACGGCGCTTCCCGGCGTGTTCCTCTGCTCGGCGTCCACCCCGCCAGGCGGCGGCGTGCACGGCATGTGCGGTGCGGGGGCCGCCCGCGCCGCTCTGGCCGACCTGGTCCGTTAACGCTGAGCGGCGATCAGGTCGCTGTACCAGGCGAACGAGGCCTTGGGGATCCGGCGCTGCGTGGCGAAGTCCGTGTATACGAGGCCGAACCGCTGATGGTAGCCCTCCGACCACTCGAAGTTGTCGGTGAACGTCCACTCGAAGTAACCGCGGACGTCTACGCCCGCGCCGATCGCGGCATGGGTGGCCCGCAGATGCGCGTCGAGGTAGTCGATTCTGCCCTGGTCGCCGACCGTGCCGTCAGCTCCGACGGCGTCGGCCTGCGAGCAGCCGTTCTCCGTGATGTAGACCGGCGGCAGCGCTTGGCCGTACCAGTCCCGCAGCGATGTCAGCATCTCGGTCAGCCCGGCCGGAACCACCGGCCAGCCGAACGCCGTCACCGGGTAGCCGGGGATCGGCTCGAGCTGGAACGGCAGCGGCGAGCCTGGCAGCGCCGACAGCCTGGTGGGCATGTAGTAGTTCACGCCGAGGCCGTCGATGGGGGCCGAGATCGCGGCCAGGTCACCATCTTGCACGCAGTCAAGGCCGCCGCAGATACCGAAGGCGCTCAGGTCGGGGTACTGGCCGAGCAGCACGGGATCGGTGAACATCCGGTTCTGCAGCGTGTCGCATGCCCTGGCGGCGGCCACGTCCGCGGCGCTATCGCTGGCCGGCCAGGCCGGCGAGTAGTTGTTGGTGATCATCACCTGGCGCGCCCCTGCCGCCCGCAGCGCGGCTGTGGCCAGGCCGTGCCCCAGCAGCTGGTGATGCGCGGTCGGCAGGGCACCAAGCATTAGCGCCTTGCCCGGCGCGTGGATGCCGAGCGCGTAACCGAAGGCGGTCACCACGAACGGTTCGTTGAGCGTGATCCATCGTTCGATCCTGTCGGCGAGCCGCCCGGCGGCCATCGATGCGTAGTCGGCGAACCGGTGCGCCGTGTCCCTGCTGAGCCAGCCGCCCTCGTCTTCCAGCGGCTGCGGCAGATCCCAGTGGTACAGCGTCGGGATGGGGACGATGCCCGCCGCGAGCAGCGCGTCGGTCAGGCGTTCGTAGAAGTCGAGCCCGGCCGGGTTGGCTGCCCCCCGGCCACCCGGTTGCACGCGCGGCCAGGCGATCGAGAACCGGTAGGCGGTAATGCCGAGATCGGCCATCAGCGCGACGTCGGTGGCCCACCGGTGATAGTGATCGCAGGCCACCTCGCCAGTGTGGCCGTCCCTGATCACCCCGGGTGTGCGGCAGAAGGTGTCCCAGATCGAATCGCCGCGCCCGTCCTCCGCGACGGCGCCCTCGATCTGGTACGCGGCGGTGGCGACGCCCCAGTGGAAGCCGGCCGGGAATCCGGGCATCGGGGATATTGACGGCACCGTCGGCCTACGCGAGTCGGTCACGGGCCGATCGTAACGCCACGCCAGGTCCCGGCCGGTGCGAGCCCGGCTGGTGCTCCGCCGTGATCACGGAAGTGCCCCATGCTGGGCCGGACCGGTCAGTTCTGTGCCGAGCGTGCTGCCTGGCGCGAGCTCGTGCGCCCGGCGTGCTCGGTACGCCCGGTGCGCACGGTGCGCTCTGCGTGTCCGGTGCGCTCAGCCGCGCGCACGGCGCCCATGATCATCGAGTCGCCGCGGAATAGCGGGGTGTCCCGCACCTGGCGTTCGATCGAAGCCGCCGACATGGTGTAGCCGATGAACAGCAGGAGCGAGATGGCCTCCATGACGATCCACAGCCAGTGCGAGGCCAGCTGGGTGCTCCAGTCGTTCAGCCCGTGCAGCACGGCAGCCAGCGTGATGCCGAACAAGATCAGCGGGATCCGGCGCCGCCGGTAGTTGACGCCCATCCCGATGAAGAACGCCGCGATGCCGGCCCATACCGCGTGCTGGAAACCGTCGACGAACACCCGCTGGGCGAAAGTCAGGATCAGCGGGACGGCCAGGCCAGCCCGGTGGTTGCCCTGCATCAGGTAGCTGGACGTGTACAGGACGGACTCCCTGACCCCGAACGCAAGCCCCGCGATAGTGCCGAGGAACATCCACACCCGCACGTCGAGCGTGGTCTTCCACACCCAGCGGAACAACAGGGCCGCGACGAGAATCGGGATCGCCTTGGTAACTTCCTCGGCGAACCCGACACCATAGATCCAGGGCAGCAGGTTGTGCATGGTGCCGGTCTTGTCCAGGGCGCCTTCCCAAGGCAGCGTCACGGTCGGCAACAGCACCATGACGCCGGCCACGATCGCCACCGCCAGCCAGCCGATCACCTTGGTTATGTGCCCTGGCCTGATCAGCAGCCAGAATGCCACGGCCCAGAGCGGGGCGATGGCCAGGCTGTAGGCCCAGCCGGGCGCGCTCAGGTCCCGAGAGGCGGAGAACAGCACGACGAACAGCGAGGGCAGCAGGCCGTAGGCGATCACGAGCAGCCGTGAGCCCTGCTTCCAGCCAGGGTCCTTGAGCCAGCTTCGGATCGGCACCAAGATGTGCACGGCCGTCGCGAAGTCACCGCCAGGGAAGTCGAGCCTGGCGTGGTGCGCGGGCAGGTGCTGGTAGGCGGGGCTCGAGTGGGTACCCGAGATGTCGCCCCGCCACAGTTCCTCCCTGTGGACCGCGCTCGGGTGCCGCCTCTGGCCGTCACTCGCGGATTCGGCTGCTGGCTGGCCGTCCGGCTCGTCTCGGTCGTCCGGGTCGTCCGGCTCGTCCTGCCCGCCCTGCCCGTTTGGCTCGCCTGGGTGGTCCTGCTCGTCCTGCTCGGTTGCTCCGGCGAGCTCGATCCGCAGGCCCGGGCCGCTCGGGGTCGCGAGGTTTACCTCGAGCGGCTGCTGCACCGATACGGAGGCGACGGGCAGGCCCCCGACAAAGGTGCGGCCCTTCCCCAGGTCGTCGAGGATCCAGCCGTCGGGCTGCCATCTGATCCGCGCGTGGTCGCGCGAGACACTCGGATCGGACACGACGACCGCGTTGTCGGGGCTGCGGCCGATGCGGATCGTCTGGCCCGGCTCGAACATGAACGTCTGGCCAGCGAACGTGATCCTGAGGTCGCTCACTCGCCCGCCTTCCTGCGCGGCCCGCCAGGAATATTGTCACAGGCCGACGCTGGCTTAGATTACCGACTTTTGAACGATGGTCGGTCACAATCCGTGAACGGTGCGCGTCACAGCGCTGCGAAATAGCAGGTCAGGCGATGCTGGCCGCGCTGATCGCGGCGTCGACTTCCGCCTTCCTCGCGGCGAGCTCGGCGGCGTACTTCTCTTCGTCGATTCGCTCGGCCAGGTCCTCGTCGGCCTTCATCAGCGTCTCGAGGTCGCTATCCGCGGCTGCGAGCACGCCGAGATCGGCGAAGGCGTGCCTGACCTTGGGCCCCCACAGGCCGATGTCCCTGACGCAGGGCACGATCCTGGTGAACAGGAGCGACCTGAACGCCTGCTGCACCGGCGACTTATCGGTGAATTCCATGCACTCGTCGACGTCAAAGTCCAGGCGCTCCCACACTTCCTGGGCGCGGAACCTGTTGTTCATCAGGTAACAGCCCTCGATCAGGAACTCCTCGCGCTCCTCGCGCTCGGTCTGGGTAAGCTCGGCGTAGTAGTCACGCAGCGCGAGCCTGCCGAACGCCACGTGCCGCGCTTCGTCCTGCATGACGTAGGCGAGCAGCTGGGTGACGAGCGCATTGTTCGACATGTCCCGGTGCACGCCGAATGCGGCCAGCGCCAGCCCCTCGATCAGCACCTGCATGCCGAGGTAGGGATAGTCCCAGCGGCCGTCGGCGAGCGCCTCGCCGAGCAGCTTGGCCAGGTCGTCGTTGATCGGGTAGTAGATGCCGATCTTGTCCCTGATGAACCGCTGGTAGATCTCGACGTGCCTGGCCTCATCCATGACCTGGGTCGCGGCGTAGAACTTCGAGTCGATGTCTGGTACCGACTCCACTATCCGGGCGGCAACGGTGAGCGCGCCCTGCTCCCCGTGCAGGAACTGGCTGAACAGCCAGGACGACAGGTGCTCGTTGAGCTCGTCGCGCTCAGCCTGGTTCAGCTTGTCCCACTGCCGCGAGCCATAGATCGGGCAGATCTCATCGGTCTGCTCCATCACGTTGGCGGGGTTGACCGGGATCTCCCAGTCGATCCGCTTTGTCGCGTCCCATTGCTTGTCCTTGCCGCGCTGGTACAAGTCGAGCAACCGGCTGCGGCCATTGTCGTAGTCCCAGTTGAACCTGGCTGCTCCGGTAGCGGGGACGTCCCAGGTGCCGGGCTTGACTTCGGTGACGTAGTGGTCGTAGGTGCTCATAGTTGCCCCTCTACCAGATCGTGATCCGATTATTACTCGTGAGTACGCCGCTCTGCCAGAGCTATTGCGTTCCGGCTCAAGAGGCGAATTCCGCTGTCCGGACGTGGTGCCAGCACCCTGGGATGACTGCAGCATGGATGGAGCGGTTCAGTACCGGCGTGCTGCGGCGGCTCTGGGACTCGCGTGATTTCGGGGTCTTCATCTTGCGCCAACTAGGTGGGTGGGGACGGCGGAGTAGAGGGCGGTGGTGATCGCGGATACCGCTGGATGGTGGGCCGCGCCGCTGCGGTAGGCGATCTTGGTCCGACGGTGGAGGGGCGTTCGGGTCAGCACGATTCCGGGTGGCAGGTCGGTCAGGGCCAGCTCCGGTACCAGGGCCACGCCCTGCCCGGCCGCTACCAGGGCGAGCATCGTCGGGAAGTCGTCGATCTCGTGCCGGGCATGGGGGGTGAAACCGGCGGCCTCACAGGCCCGTACGGTCATCTGGCGGCAGAGCGTGCCCCGTGTCGCGGTGATCCAGGGGATCTCGCGGCAGTCGGCGATCGCCGAGGTGTCGGCGCTCTCGACGCGCTCCGCCGGGCCGTGGCCGGAGTCCGCCGCCGAGGCCAGGTACATCGCCTCGGTGCACAGGGCCGCCGTAGCCAGGCCCCGGTGGGCGGGATCAGCCGCGAAGTCGTACTCGTTGATCAGCGCCACGTCCAGCTCCCCCGCCCGCAGCGCGTCGGCCACATCGGCCGGGTCGATCTCCAGCACCATCGGCTCCAGGCCGGGATGCTGCAGGGCGAGCGTGCGCAGCGCTGCCGGGATCATCGTCCGGCCGGCGGTCGCGAAGGTGCCGATGCGCAGGGCCCCGGCCAGGCCCTGGCGTGACTGGGCCAGTTCGGCGGTGGCCTGCTCCAGGCGGTCGAGGACCACCTCGGCGTGGCGGACCAGGGACAGCCCGGCCGGGGTGAGCACCACGCGCCGCCCGGTGCGCTCCAGAAGCGGCACACCGGCCTCCCGTTCCAGCGCGCTGAGCTGCTGCGAGACGGCCGAAGGGGTGAAGGCCAGCGCCTGGGCGACGGCGGCGATCGTCCCGCGATGGGCCAACTCCCGGAGCAACCGCAGACGGCGAACATCGAGCATCAGCTCAGCTTACGTTGAACCGTACAAACGTGAACTGGACCTACATGATGCGCGCGGGCCAGGCTGGAGTCCATGACCCTTCACGGAATTCTGGTCCCTCTCATCACGCCGTTCTCCGCGGACGGCGGCGTCGCAGCCGACGCGCTCCAGACCCTGGCCCGCGACGTGCTGGATCAGGGCGCGGCGGGGATCGTCG
>DASWGE010000447.1:0-1618 GCA_036393895.1 Streptosporangiaceae bacterium
TCGCGTCGACATCGGCGGCCTCACCTTCGGTTTCGTGGGCGGGGGCCTGCGCTCGATCTACCGGACGCCCAATGAAATCGACGACGACACGTTCGCCGCCAAGGTCGACGCCGTGGGCGCGGTCGACGTCCTGTGCGCCCACATCCCGCCCGAGGTGCCCGAGTTGCTCTTCGACACGGTCGCTCAACGCATGGAACGCGGCAGCCAGGCGCTGCTCGACGCGGTGCACCGGACCCAGCCGCGCTACCTGCTTTTCGGCCATGTCCATCAGCCGCTGGTCGATCGGCTGACCATCGGCAGCACGCAGTGCATCAACGTCGGGCACTTCAGGGCCAGTGGCACTCCGTACGTGCTGCAGTGGTAGCGGTACGCTCCGAGAATGGCCGACAAGACTAGCTCGACCATGACGATCGAAGCGCCACGGCCGGTCGTCATGGCGGTAATCGCGGACTTCGCGGCGTACCCGCAATGGGCTACTGGCGTGCGGTCCGCTGAGGTGCTCCAGGCGGGACAGGACGGCCGCGCCGAGCACGTGCGCTTCACCATCGACGCCGGAGTAATCAAGGACAGCTACACCCTTGGCTATACCTGGCAAGGCGACGAGCAGGTTCGCTGGGACCTTGTCCAGCGCGGAACGGCTATATCGGAAATGTCGGGTGCGTACCGGCTCGATGAGTCCGGTACCGCGACTATGGTGACGTACGAGCTTGCTGTCAGCCTGGCGATACCGATGATCGGGATGCTGAAGCGGCGGGCCGAGAAAACGATCATCGATACGGCAATGAAGGGCCTCAGAAGCCGGGTGCAGCAGGCCATCGGCGAGAGTGGTGGTGGCAGATGACGGAGCCGTCGGGTAAGGGGCAGCCGGCCGATGGCCAGCGGGGTAGCGGTCAGCAGGGCCGCGGCCGATCAGGCGGGCCTCAGCGCGGCAGTGCCGGGCCGGGTGCGTCTTGGGAGCAGCGTGCGGCCGGCCTTGCTAGCGAGATGCAGCGCTGGCTGATCAGGACGAGCGCTAGGAATATGCGTGACGAACTCGGCGGCCAGGTCAAGAAGGCGTTCCGCGGGTCGGGCGAGGACAAGGCTGACCCGTGGGCCACGGCCACGACCGAGCCGCCGCACGCCGCGGATGAAGCGCCTGAGTGCGCCTGGTGCCCGCTCTGCCGCGCCGCGCGCCGACTCGCTCAGGCCCGCGCTGGTGCTGACAGCCGCGGCGGGCCGAGGTTGTCTGACGCGGCCGACGCGATGGCTGGGGCTATGCGCGACGCTTTCGCAAGCTTTGACTCAATCCTGTCCTACCGTCCTGGCGAGCCAGCGCCGCGCGGGTCGGCGCCGCCCGGGCCGGAGCGGGAGCCGCCGCACCCGGCCCAGCCGCAGCCGCAGCCAGCTGCCGGGGGACCTATTGCCGACGCACCTGTCGTTGAGCCGCCCCAGCCGCCGGCCGCCAAGCCCGCCGAAGATCCGAGCGAACGTCCCTGACGATGAGCCTGACCATCGGGGTTGACGTCGGCGGCACCAAGATTGCCGCTGGGGTGGTCGACGAAAAAGGCGCAATCATCGAGATGGTCAAGCGGCCGACGCCGGCCGCTAACGCGTCCGGGACCATCGAGGTGATCAGCGA
>DASWGE010000448.1:0-11356 GCA_036393895.1 Streptosporangiaceae bacterium
GAGCGGCGAGATCACCACGCCGGTGCCCGGCCTGATCAGCGCGGGTATCTGGTAGCAAAGGGACTTGCCGCCGCCGGTTGGCATCAGCACCAGCGCGTCGCCGCCGCCGATCAGGTGCTCGATGATCTCCTGCTGGTCACCACGGAACGAGTCGTAGCCGAACACCCGGCGCAGGACGCCGGCCGCTCCGCTCAGATCCCGGTCGAAGGGCTGCGACGTCACCGCGCCAGTGTAAGGCGGCACCCGGCCAGCCCCGCGGCAGAGCCAGAACCGGCCGCGATAATGTCCTGCCAGCTCTTCGCGTCGGCCGCCGACGACCTGATCGGCTAGCAACGCGTGCGGCTTCACTGTCGCGCTCGCGAGCGCGGATATCGGTCACCTGACCGATGTCTCCGCGGGCGGGATTCAGCACTATTCCTAGTGGCACTCTCGCCCGCTAAGGAGAGCTTGTGGATGTCCTGAGGCTTAAGGACAGCTTCGCTAAAATAGCCCTGCACGGCGATGAAGTTCCGCTGTTCTTCTACTCGGACCTTTTTATTAAGCATCCCGAGGTCAGGGATCTCTTCCCGATTTCGATGAAGGCGCAGCGGGACCATCTCGTCGGAGCGTTAGGCCAGATCGTCGGGCAGGTCGACCGGGTCGACGACCTGACCCTATTCCTCCAGGGCCTGGGCCGGGACCACCGCAAGTTCGGCGCCCTTGCCGAGCATTACGACGTGGTCGGGGACAGCCTGCTCGCGACCCTCGCGCACTTCGCCGGCGACACCTGGACGCCTGAGCTCGCCTCGGACTGGCGGGATGCTTACAGCCTGGTCGCCAGCGTCATGATCACGGCGGCTAAGCAAGACGAGGCGACCAGACCAGCCTTCTGGCAGGGCACGGTCGTCTCCTGCGAGCGCAAGGCATTCGACGTCTCGGTGTTGCGGGTTCGGCCGGAGCCGCGGCTGGACTTCCTGCCCGGCCAGTCGGTGGCGATCGAGTCACCGCAGCGACCGCGGCTGTGGCGCTACTACTCGATCGCCAACGCGCCGCGGGAGGACGGGACGCTGGAGTTTCACGTCAGGCTGATCGACGGCGGGGCCGTGAGCATGGCGCTCACCTGCGGGCAGGCCGCCGGCGGGTCGCTGCGGCTTGGCCCGCCTGTCGGGGTGCTGACGCTCGATACCAGCTCCCGCCGCGACATCCTGATGGTCGCGGGAAGCACGGGCCTGGCCCCGCTGAAGGCGCTGACGGAGCAGGTCGCCAGCATGCCGCGGCCGCCGAAGGTGCACTTGTTCTGCTGCGCGCGCACCGCGGACGGCCTGTACGACCTGCCAAGCCTGGACAACATGGCCACCGAGCACCGCTGGCTGACGGTGGTGCCGACGGTGACATCCGATCACGCGTTCAAGGGCGAGACGGGCAGCGTTCCCGACGTAGTCCTGCGCTCGGGAAGCTGGTCCGGCCACGACGCGTATCTGGCCGGCCCCACGGAGATGGTGCGCGAAACGTCCGCGCGGCTGACCTCGGCGGGGACGCCGCGCGATCAGATACATATCGAGGACTTCGGGTGGAGCGAGCCATGACCGTGGCGTGGCAGGACGAGCAGAAGAGACTTACCCCGGAAGACCTGCAGGCCGTCACCTTCCCGTTATCGCGGCTGGGACGGCGCGGGTACGACGAGGACCATGTGCGGACGTTCCTGCAGGACGTCGAGCGCGAGCTCGTGACCCTGCTGAACGAGAAGGTTTCCCTGTGGAACGAGGTGGAGCGGCTCCGCAGGAGGATCATGGGCACGAAGTCAAGCGGTGACGGTGTCCTGTTCGGCCGGGAGGACGCGCATATCCACGCGGTGCGGATCCTGTCCAGCGCGCAGCTCACAGCCGACCGTTATGTGGCAGACGCGCAGGCCTACAGCCACCGGCTCACCGAGGAAGCCAGGACCAGGCGCGACGAGATCCTGAGCGAGGCACAGCAGCACGCGGACATGGTGCTCGAGGAGGCCTCGTCCCGTGCCCGCGAGGCGGCGCTCGCGACGCTCAACGCCCCGCCGGTGCCGCCGCAGATGGAAGCCGACCGAAGCGCGCTGAAGGCGGAGCTCGCCTACCTGCGGACGTTCGGCGAGGTGTACCGGACGCATTTGCGTGCCTATACCGAGGGTATGTTGCGCAGTATCGCGGAGTGGGAACGCAACGAGGCTGGCGCGATCCAGCAGGCGTCTGCTGAAACAGGCGGCACAAGCGCTGGGGGCGCGATCAAGCGGCCACGCTGACCGGGCGCCCAGTAGCATGGCTGAATGCGCTTCGCGATCAAGACCAGGCCCGAGCACCAATCCTGGGCGGAGATGCGCGAGGTATGGCTGGCGGCCGATCAGATCGAGATCTTCGAATCGGCCTGGAACTGGGATCACTTCTACCCCCTCACCGGCGATCTGACCGGACCGAACCTCGAGGGCTGGACCATGCTCGCCGCCATGGCCGAGGCGACGAGCAGGATCAGGATCGGATGTCAGGTCACCGGCATGATCTACCGGCACCCTGCGGTGCTAGCGAACATGGCAGCGACAGTGGACATCATCTCCGCTGGCCGGCTCGAGCTCGGGGTCGGTGCGGGCTGGAACCAGCTGGAATGCGACGCCTACGGGATCGAGCTGCCGCCAGTGCGGGAACGGCTCGATCGCTTCGACGAGGGCGTGGAGGCCATAGTGGCCCTGCTGAGCCAGACCGTGACCACGTTTGATGGGCGTTACGTCCGGCTCACCGACGCCCGCTGCGAGCCGAAACCGGTGCAGCGCCCGCACCCGCCGGTGGTGATCGGAGGGCGAGGCAAGACCAGGACGCTGCGGACAGCCGCTCGGTGGGCGCAGCAGTGGAACGCGATCACGCGGGAACCGGCCGACTGGCTGGACCTCAAGGCCGCCCTGGTATCGCACTGCGCTGAGATCGGCCGCGATCCGGCGGAGATCACCTGCTCGGTCAACATCCGGCTGGACTCCGGCTCTGATGCGGACCTCGACGCCGCATGCAAGACCGTGGCCGGGTATCGCGACGCCGGGGCCGACCTGGCCGTTGTCGGCCTGCCGCTGCGGGCAGAACCAGGTGTACTCGGTCCGCTCGCCGACCGGCTTGCGGCCCTAGCCTGATCGCGGTGCCGCGGCAAGCAGGCCAGATGCCAGACCAGACAGACCAGGCGCGGGCGGTAGTGGAGATCTATACCGACGGGGCCTGCAGCGGCAATCCTGGGCCCGGTGGCTGGGGGGCCGTGCTCAGGTACGGATCGCATACCAAGGAGATCTGCGGCGGCGAGAGCTCGGGCACTACGAACAACCGGATGGAGCTGATGGCCGCCATCCGGGCGCTGGAGAGCCTGACCAAGCCGGCCACGGTCCGGCTGCACACCGACAGCGTCTACCTGCGCAGCGGGATCACATCGTGGCTGCCGAAATGGAAGCGCAACGGCTGGCGAACTTCGGACAATAAACCTGTCAAGAACGCCGACCTCTGGCAGCGGCTCGAAGCCGCCGCTCAGCGGCATCGGGTGTCCTGGCTGTGGGTCAGGGGGCACGCGGGAGATCCGGGCAACGAGCGGGCGGACGCCCTCGCCAACCGTGGCATGCGCGAGGCCGTCGCCAAGAACGCTCGGTGACGCGACGGGAGGACCGGGGGCCCGGGGGCCCGGGCGGCTCGTCCCGATAACGTGCGGGTGCGCAGGTCATCAAGCGCCGGACCGAGCCGGGGATAGCAGAAGTCGAAGCCGTGGCCGACCAGCCTGGCCGGCACGCAGCGGCGACCGGTCAGGGCCAGCGCCGGATCGGTGCGCAGGAGCACCGCGCCGAGCTTGAGCAGCCACCGCGGCGTAGGCGGGGCGAAAGGCCGGTCCCAGGCGCGCCGGAACGCGGCCATGAACTCGGTGTTGCGTACCGGCTCGGGGCTGGTCGCGTTGATCACGCCGGCCAGCGCCCGGTCGTCGAGGCAGTACCTGATGATCGCGAGGAAGTCCGCGATGTGCAGCCAGCTGACCCACTGCTGGCCGCTGCCGATCCGGCCGCCCAGGCCCCAGCGGGTCAGCCAGGTGAGCCGCTCGTATGCGGGAGTGCCAGGATCAAGCACCACCGCGGTGCGGAGCACGATCTGGCGGCGGGCCGTCGCGCCGATGGCTGCGGTCTCCCAGGCCCTGGCGACGCCGGCCATCTGAGGCGGCCCGTCCGCCGACGGCGCCGTTTCGTCCAGGACCGTGTCGCCGGCATCGCCGTAAATCGCCAGCGTGCTCATCTGGATCCACACCGCCGGGGGTACCGCCAGGCCCGCCGCGGCCTGCCTCAGCGCCCGGGTGGGCCGCACCCGCGACTCGGTGAGGAGATCGATGTTCGCCGTGGTCGGGCGCCGGTCGACCAGCTCGCCGGCCAGGTTGATCACCGCCGCACCGCCAAGCTCGGCGGCCCACGGCCCCGCGGTGACGCCGTCCCACCGGACCTGCCGTCCCGGCCCGCCGACCGATGGCGAGCGGCTCAGCACCACTACCTCGTCGCCTCGCGCGGCGAGATCGGCGGCGATCCTGCGGCCGAGCGAGCCTGTGCCGCCGGCCAGCACGACCTTCACGCGACCCGCAGCGGTGCACACATGAGGACATGGTCGCAGGCAAGGGCGCCAGCAGCCACGTCTACCCCGGCCCGGCGGCCAGGATCTCGGCCAGGATCTGTACGGCCCTGACCAGCCCGGGCGGCTCGGTGGCGGAGTAGCTGAGGCGGAGATACGGGCCCGGCGGCTCGCTCGGGAACGACATGCGTCCCGGGCTCAGCGCCAGGCCACGCGCGGCGGCGAGATCAGCCACGTCGATGTCGGAATGGCGATCTGGCAGCCGCAGCCACAGGTGCACCCCGCCGGCCGGGATAACCGGCAGCTCGCAGCCCGGCAGCATCGCCGCGATGGCTGCGGCCAGTGCATCCCTGCGTTCCCGCAGCGCCCGCCTGATGCTGCCGAGGTGCCTGACCCACCCTGGCGCGGTCAGGACGTCAAGCGCGATCTGCTGGAGCACGGGCGTCACGAACAGGTCATCGCTGATCCTGCCGCGGCGCAGCCTGGCGAGCACTGGCCCGCGGGCCGCGAGGCCCGCCACGCGCATGCCGGGGGCTACCGGCTTGGACAGGGACCTGAGGTAGATCACGTGCCCGTCGTCATCCATGCTGGCCATCGGCGGCGGTGACGCCGGCCCGAGATCGAAATCGCGCATCCAGTCGTCCTCGAGCACGAACGCACCGTGACGCGCGACAGTCTCGAGCACGGCCTCCCTGCGCGCCAGGGCGAGCACGGCGCCTGCCGGGTTGGAATATCTCGGCTGCAGGTATACAAGCCGCGCGCCGGTCCTGGCCAGCGCGTCTTCGAGCACATCCGGCTGGATGCCGTCCCGGTCGCCGGGCACGGGCACGAGGGTTAGCCCGGCTGCACGTGCGACCGCGATCGCGCCGACATAGGTCGGCGACTCGAGGATGACCGGGTCGCCTGGAGCGCACAAGTGCCGGAACACGGCCGACAGCGCTGCCTGCCCGCCCGGGGTGATCAGCACATTCTGGCTGGCCATGGTTCCGGCGATCTCGGCCGCGAAGTGCGCGCGCAGCTCGGGAAGGCCCTGCGGCGGCAGCCTGCTCCACGCTTGCGGCCGTCGCACGGCCCTGGCTCCCGCGGCCGCGAGCAGCCCGAGTGGCTGCAGCCGCTCGTCGAGGAACCCGCTGCTGAGCGGCAACGCATCGGGCGCTGCTAGCTCAATGAGGCGTTCCAGGTCGGCGCCCAGACCAGTCCTGGTACCAAGCGCGAACGTCTGCCACGAGACATCGGCTGCTACCGCCGCCGGGCGGCGCGGCGCCGTGTAGGTACCGCTTCCCGGACGGGTCACCACCAGGCCGCGCCTGGACAGGTCGGCTAGCATCCGCTGGACTGTGGCGGGGCTGAGCCGGTAGCGCTGCTGCAGCTGACGGTAGGACGGCAGGCGGCTCCCTGGCGGCATCGACTGGATCTGGCCCTCGATCGACTGGATCAGGCGCTCGATCCTGGAGGCAACAACGGCCGAACTGCTATCATCATTCATGAGAGCCAATAGAAGCACTTCTGTCGTGGAAAGGAAAGCGGCTCCCCTCGCGCTAGGGGCCATCGGAGTCGCCTGCTTCAGCGTGACATTCCCGGCCACCAAAGCAGCGGAGGCGGCGTTCAGCCCGGTCGCGGTGGGCGTGGGCCGCTCGGTCATCGGCGGCGCGGTCGCGATCGCCGTGCTCGCGCTGCGGCGTCAGCCGCTGTTGCCGCCACGCGAGGCCATCCCGCGCATGCTCATCGTCGCCGGCCCGGTCGGCATCGGATTCGGCCTGTTCTCGGCCCTGGCCCTCGGCTATGTCGACAGCGTGCACGGGGCCGTGCTCACCGGCCTGATTCCCGCCGCCACCGCGGGCGTGGCTGTCTGGCGGGCCGGGGAGCGCCCGCGGCGTACCTACTGGGCGGCCCTGGCCTTCGGCCTCGCTGTCGTCATCGGCTTCGCGATCGCGCAGGGTGGCGGCCGGCTGCACCCAGCCGACCTGCTGCTGCTCGTCGCGGTCGCGATCGCCGGCCTCGGCTACGCGGAGGGTGGCGCGATGGCCCGTAGGTACGGCGGCTGGCGGGTGATCTGCTGGGCCGTCATTCTCGCCCTGCCGGTGACCGTTCCCGTGACCGCCGCTGCCCTCATCACCGATCCCCCCAGGCACGTGACCGCTGGCGCCGCGGCCGGACTCGGCTATGTCGGCGTGGTCTCCATGGTGTTCGGCTTCTTCGCCTGGTACCACGCCATGGCGCTGGGCGGAGTAGCACGCGTGGGCCGCCTGCAGGTCGCCCAGCCAGCCCTCACGCTGGCCTGGTCGGCCCTGCTGCTCCGCGAGCACGTCAGCTGGCTCACCGCTGCGGCGGCTGCCGCAGTCATTGTGGCTGCCGCAGTCGGCAGGAACGCGCGCGTCGACCTCGCTCCGGAGACCGCGGCCGCCTCTCGCCCCGATCTCGCGGCTGCCGCCGCAGAACTCCGGCCCGCAGCTTCCCACACCAGCCAGTTATCGTGGGCGTCATGCCCGGTCGTAACGAGATCATCGAGGTCTGCGGGCGCGAGGTGGCTATCTCCAACCCGGGAAAGATCTATTTCCCGCAGCTTGGGATGACCAAGCTGGATGTCGTCCGGTACTACCTCGCCGTCGCGGACGGCGCGCTGCGCGGCGTCGCTGGCCGCCCGATGGTCCTGAAGCGTTACGTGAACGGGGCGGCCGGGGAGGCCTTCTTCCAAAAGCGGGCGCCGGCCTCGCGGCCTGCATGGATCGAGACCGTCGAGCTCAAGTTCCCATCGGGCCGCAGCGCCGAGGAGGTCGTCGTCACCGACGCCGCCGGGCTGGCCTGGGTGGTGAACCTGGGCTGCATCGACCTGAACCCGCATCCGGTACGGGTGAGCGACCTGGAGCATCCCGACGAGCTCAGGGTGGACCTCGATCCCGTGCCAGGCGTGCCCTACCAGCAGATCCTCGACGTGGCGATGGTGGCGCGGGACACGATGGCCGACTTCGGGCTGACCGGCTGGCCCAAGACCTCCGGCTCCCGCGGCTTCCATATCTACGCCAGAATCGAGCCTCGGTGGACGTTCACCGAGGTCCGTTCCTGCGCGGTGGCGCTCGCCAGGCAGATCGAGCTCCGGGCACCCGGGCTCGCCACCGCCCGGTGGTGGAAAGAAGAGCGCCACGGCGTGTTCGTGGACTACAACCAGAACGCGAAGGACCGGACCGTCGCAAGCGCCTACTCGCCCAGGCCGGTGCCAGACGCACGGGTCTCGACACCGCTCCGGTGGGACGAGGTACCGGGCTGCGACCCTGCTGCCTTCACGATTGCCACAGTTCCGCGGCGTTTCGCCGAGATCGGTGACCCGTGGGCCGGAATGGACGATGCGGCCGGCTCCCTTGAGCCGTTGCTTGAGCGTGCCGACCAAGATGAGCGCGCCGGCCTGCCAGACGCACCCTGGCCGCCGCATTTCACCAAGCAGGAAGGCGAGGAACCGCGCGTGCAGCCCTCTAAGCGCCGGACGGAAGTTGCGCCGGCCGCGCCAGGCAAGAGCTACGGCGCGAGCGGCAGGCGCCGGACGGCAATGCCGCTGATCGAGATCGCGCGAGCGGCGAACCAGGCAGAGGCGCTGGCCGGGCTCGACCGGTGGAAAGATCGGCACCCGAAGGCAGCGGCACAGCTTCAGCCCGCCGATATCCTCGTCGACTCCATGCGGGGCCGCTCATCAACCTGGACCAGGATCCGGCTCAACCTGCGGAACGTGCCGCCGGAACAGCGCCCGGGCCAGGAAGCACTCGAAGTGGACTACGACCCGTGGGCCGGCTTGCCCGACCCGGGGAAAATCTCCGGGGCATGAGCAACATCATGACTCCACGCCGCCGTCGTTTGTGCGGCACACTGTTGGCATGCAACGTCTGCATTTCCGCGAATCGTCCCGGGTGGCGGCCAGTTTGCTGGCCGCAACCGGGATCGCACTGACCGCGTGCGGCAGCAGCGGCGGCGGCTCGGGAAGCACGACTCCGGCGACCCACAGCGCGTCGTCGACATCACAGTCTTCCGCACCCGCTGGCGGCGCCGAGCCCACCGGCGGCAACGCCGCCGTCGCGGTGATCAAGAAGAACTGGGTCACCTTTTTTAACGCCAAGACCCCCACTTCGCGACGGATTGCCTTGCTCCAGGACGGCGAGAGGCTCGCCGCGGTCCTCAATACGCAGTCCCATTCGAGCCTAGCGGCGAGCGCATCGGCCAAGGTCACCCACGTCACGCTGACTGGAACGAACCAGGCATCGGTCACGTACTCGATCTACGTCGCCGGCCAAAATGTGCTCCCGAACCAGCAGGGCGTCGCCGTCTATCAGAACGGGATCTGGAAGGTCGGCCTGGTCAGCTTCTGCGGACTGCTGAGGCTCGAGAACCTCGGCAAGAGTTCGGGACTGCCTCCCGCCTGCAAGGGGTAGCCAGCCAGGAGTGCCAGAGCTTTCGCCGGAGCGTAATCTGATCATTGACAACCCAGTGACCGGAACGTACCGTCTCCTGCCAATTGCCGTGTGCGTTGCGGCCGGGCGGTGCCTGCTTGGGGGGTAAAGCCAGATGGCCGAAGCGCCACGAGAGCATGCCGACGGAGCAGCCGGCGTTCCGGCCGTCGCCGAGGCTTCCGACGGCCAGGTAGGGCATGCAGCCCTTTATCAGCGCGGCGAGGAAGCCATTGTCAGCGAGAACCGGCGTTCTGCCGCGCTGGCGACGTTGTGCCTGGTCCTGTTCCTGACGTTCCTCGACATCACGATCGTCAGTGTCGCGCTGGCCGGCCTCCAGACGCAGCTGCGGGCTGGCGTTTCATCGCTGCAATGGGTGGTCGGCGCGTACGCGCTTACCTTCGCCAGCACCATGCTCGCATTCGGGACGATCGGTGACCAGTTCGGCCGCAAGAAGGTCCTGCTAATCGGCATTTGCATCTTCATCGCCGGAGCGCTGATGTCCGGGCTCTCGGTGATTATCACCTCGGGCTCCTCGGCGCTCGCGATCGTGATCGCTGGACGGGCCGTGATGGGCCTCGGTGCTGCCGCCAGCGAACCCGGCACGCTGTCCATGCTGCGCCACATCTACCCCGATTACACCAGCAGGAACTGGGCGCTCGGCGTCTGGGCCGCGGTGTCAGGCTCCGCACTCGCGCTTGGCCCGGTCGTGGGCGGCGCGCTGGTCTATGCGTGGGGCTGGCCAGCCATCTTCTGGTTCAACGTTCTCGTCGGCCTCATCGCGGTGATAGCCGCTGTGATCGTCCTCCCGGAGAACTCCGATCCGACTGACCGGCGGATCGACATTACCGGTGCCGTATTCGGCGCAGTCGCGCTCGGGGCCCTGATATACGCCGTGATCGACGCCGAGAGCATCGGGTTCGCCTCAGGCAAGGTGATCGCTCTGCTCAGCGTCAGCGTCGTCTTCGCGGCGGCGTTCGGTTGGCAGGAAAGCCGCGCCGCGCATCCGCTGCTCGACCTGAAGTACCTGCGGATACCGCAATTCGCTACTCCGAACATCGTTGCTTTCTGCGCCTACTTCGCCACCTTCGCGATCTTTTTCTTCACCGCGCTCTTCCTGGAGGAAGTTGCCGGGTACAACGGCGGCCAGATCGCCACTGTCTTCCTCCCGATGACCATCCTCATGATTGTCGCCTCACTGCTCGCGGGGCGGTGGACCGGATCGGTCGGTATCCGCTGGTCGATTGTTGGCGGCTGCGCGGCGTTCGCTGGAGGCCTGCTCTGGACCAATGCCGTGATCAGCCCGAATCCGCCCTACTTGCCGCTCGCAGCAGCTCTAGCGCTGACCGGGATCGGCATCGGTGCCTGCGTGGTACCCATCACCTCCTCCGTGCTCGCCGTGGTGCCGCCCGAGCGATCCGGCATGGCCGCGTCGACCACGAACACCAGCCGTGAGGTCGGAGCGGTGATGGGCGTAGCGATTCTCGGCGCGATAGTGATCGGGAAGCTGCAGACCGCGCTGGTCGCCAAGCTCAGCCAGCTTGGCCTAACCAAGGGCCTCCAGCAGTTCGTGATTAACGGCGTGCTGACAGGTCAGGAGCCGTCTGCCGGCGGAACGTCCGCGCAAGCGCCGGCTGGACAGGGCGCCTTGGTGCGCGAGGTCATCCAGGCGACTTATTCCGCGTTCCAGTCCGGCCTGCATGACGCCCTCTACGTCTCAGCGGGGCTGGTCGCGGGCGCGGGAATCCTGACCGCCGTCACGATCACGGTAGCGAGCGACCGCGCGCAGTCAGCCCACCCGGTCGACTAGCCGCTGCGCGCGTCCACGGGGCGACTTGCCGCTCCGGTGTCTCGGCTCGTCTGGCGGCTCAGCCGGCGGCCGCGCGACTATGCTCGGTCGACATGATCACCGATAGCTGCCTGCCCCGTCGACGGGGACCCATCGGTGATCGCGCGCTGACAGCGACCGCGCTGGGCATGGCCCTGCTCGCGCTGACAGGCTGCGCAGCCTCGTCAGGGGCTGCCCGTGCGACCCAATCCAGGCTGCCGGGAGCGTCATCTGCCCCCGCGCCGTCGGCGACGACGGTGCGCTCGATCCCGGTCGCTCCCGGAGCAGGCCGACTCGCCCAGACCAGGTCGACGCCTAAGGCACACGGGCCGGCCTTTCACGCGATGGTGACCGACCTGTGGCTGGCAGTCAGGAAGAACAAGCCGTCGCTCGCCAGGCCGGCGTTCTTCCCGCTGGCCGCCTACAAGCAGGTCAAGGCGATCTACAACGCGGCGGCCGACTGGCGGTCGCGGCTATGGCTGGACTTCAGCCTGGACGTCAAGGCGGCGCACCGGCTGCTGGGG
>DASWGE010000449.1:0-3464 GCA_036393895.1 Streptosporangiaceae bacterium
TCAGGATTGAGGCGGAGCGCGTTGGGACGACCAGCCTGGTCACCAGGGAGACGATCCTGTCGGCGTCGAACGACGTAATCGCTGAGGCACGGGTCGTGACCCTTCGCTGGGATGCCAGCGACCGGAAACCGATCCCCTTCAGCCCGGACGAGCGCGCGCGCCTACAAGGTTGACCTGCCGAGCGCCGCCATCGCCCGGCGCGAACGATGCGGCAGCTGCAAAGGACAGTACAGACCCGGCAGGAGCGGCCGGCTGGTGTCTCGTCGTACGGGGGTGACAACGAGACACCAGCCTGGTCGGGGGGAGACCAGTGCCGCTTCCTATACCGGTGCAAAACGCCCCGCCGCCAACTCCACGCTGCTGAATCGATCGAACTGCAGCATTCGGATGGCTCGAAACGCTTAACCGTATGAACATACAGGATTAGCTCTGGTATTCCCGCAACGATGCTGCGGGCTGATTAATCCCGTCGAGCAGCAGCCTGAAGTTCCTCGCAAATGAGGCATTCCAGGAATCTACGTCACCATGTGGGTTCGTCAAGACTGCCGTCGCTGCAAGCTAAGGCCCCATTCCGTGGCCGGCGAAGTACGCGTCGCCACCGGCGCAGCGGCAAGCCCGCCCGGAGACCGGCCAGGAAGCCGCCCCGCTGCCCGGTCGCCGGGTCGGGCATTGCCATGACTATCAGGCCACCGGCGATAAGCAAGGCTGCGGGCAGGGCCATAGCGATGGCTTGCTGACCGCTTATCGCACCCAGGGCCAGACATATCACCGCACTTATCCCGAGTCCGATGCCAGCTGCTGCAGCCCACGCCGCACGCTCGGCTCGCGGTCTGCGTGTGCTGATGCCCTCAGGCTGCGGCGGTCCGGCGTTCATGGCCCCACCTCTCCCGTCAGTGTCGCGCCGCGCCTTGACCCTGGACGGGCGCCTACCCGGCTAGCGCATTTAATTCCTATCGGTACATACGGCCCGCGCCGCTATCGTCGTCAATGCCGCATCCCACGATTGAAAAAGACCCCGAGCCGAGCGGGACTCTATACCAGCGGAGCGCTTTCCCGCGGCTGCCATGAATCGACACACGGATCATTGCCACATTGGTGGCTCTATCCGTTCCGATTTGCGTCTTCAGTGGTAGCTCGCGGCCATTTACGCGACCTTAGCGCCATTACCCATCTGACTCGGCACGTCAGATCTTGATGACCTCGACGCCGGGCATGGCAGCGTAGTCAGTGTCTTGGGTGACGACCGGGATCCCATGGGCGATAGCCGTGGCGGCGATCCAGCTGTCGTTGATCGGCACCTTGCGGCCGACAGCGCGCAGCCGCGAGACCAGCAGCGCCCATGCGTCGGAGACCGGCTCATCTACCGGCAGCGCCTCGAACCTTTGAGCGAGCTGATAAGTCGATAGCCTTCGCGACGCTGCATCCGGATTGGCGGCCTGCAGCACGCCGAGCCTGAGCTCGCCGAGCGTTATTGCCGAGATGCCCCACTCGAAACTCTCAGACCGGCCAGTCCTAAGACGGTCGGCCTCCAGTCCGATGAAGACCGACGTATCGGCAAGGGCACGCCGTGCGGTCACCACCGCAGGTCATCCGTCGTCTCAGTCAGGGTCTCGCGCAGCTCCACAGCCAGGCCCGTGGAATCCGGACCCAGCCTCGCCAGTTCCTGAGTGATCTCCGATGCAGGAAGCCACCGCCGCCGCCGCGATAGCGGGACGATCTTAGCTACCGGCCGGTTGTCACGCAGGACCTCGATCTCTTCGCCTGCCTCCACCCGGCGCAGCACCTCCGCCGTGTGATTCCGCAGGTCCCGCGCCGGAATAGCACTCATGGACACCAGCGTAGCACTCGTACTACAAGCGTAGCAAAGTGCCCGGACGACCGCAGGGGTGGGCGAGGGACTCCCGGGTATGACGGTGCGCGTTGACAGCGACTAGGTCGCTCAGCGGCCAGTTGAACGCTCCGGGCCTGTTCGGGGGACGGCATGGATCGCAAAGTTGCAGCGCCACTGACCGTGCGACGGGACTCCGCCCAAACGGTCACGCTGAGCGTCAACGGCCACGCGCATGAGCTCTGGATAGAGCCTCGCGTCAGCTTGCTGGATGCGTTGCGTGAGCACATGAGGCTGACCGGCTCGAAGAAGGGGTGCGACCAGGGAACCTGCGGCGCCTGCACGGTGTGGGTCGACGGCAGGCGGGTGCTGGCATGCTTGACACTCGCAGTCACCTGTGAGGGCCACGAGGTCACCACGATCGAGGGCTTGTCAGCCGGCGGCCGGCTGCATCCGATGCAGGCCGCGTTCATCGCCAACGACGCATTCCAGTGCGGCTACTGCACGCCCGGCCAGATCATGTCGGCGGTGGCGCTGCTGCAGGAGAGGCACGCTGCGGATGACGAGATCGCCGAGTGGATGAGCGGCAATATCTGCCGGTGCGCGGCATATCCCAACATCCGGGCAGCGATCCGTCAGGTTCGCGACGCCGCTGGCGGTGAGTAACGATGCGGCCGCTCAGATATGCCCGGGCAACCGATGCGGACAGCGCGATAGCGCTGGTCTACGAAAACCGCGATAGCGAGTTTCTGGCCGGCGGCACTACCGAAGTTGACCTGCTGCGCCAGAACGTGCTCCGGCCACGGCTGCTTGTCGACATCAACGACCTGCCCCTGAACAAGGTCGAGGATCTGCCGGGCGGCGGGCTTCGCATCGGCGCGCTGGCGAGGATGAGCGACGTTGCCAGGGCAGGCAGCGTGGTCCAGCGGTTCCCTGTCATCTCGCAGGCGCTGCTGCTCGGGGCGTCCGCGCAACTGCGGAATATGGCCTCCATGGGGGGCAACCTGTGCCAGCGCGTGCGATGCAGCTACTTCCGCGATGCGACGTCGCCGTGCAACAAGCGCGAACCAGGAAGCGGCTGCGCCGCCCTGAGCGGATATAACCGCGCGCACGCCATCCTCGGCACCAGCGACAAGTGCATAGCTACGCATCCTTCCGACCTTGCGGTCGCGCTAGTCGCGCTCGACGCGGTCGTGCACAGTCGCGGGCCGTCCGGCGAGCGGGCCATCCCGATCGACGACTTCTTCCTGCTGCCCGGGGACACCCCGGAGCGGGAGCATCCACTGGAGCACGGCGAGCTGATCACCGCGATCGAGGTGCCAGCGACGCCGGTCGCCCGCCAGTCGGCCTACCTGAAGTTCCGGGATCGCGAGTCGTATGAGTTCGCCCTTGTTTCGGTCGCCGCCGCGGCACGGATCGAGGACGGGGCGGTCGCTGAGGTGCGCCTGGCGCTCGGCGGGGTCGGCACCAAGCCCTGGCGGGCGCGACGCGCCGAGCTGAGCCTGCTCGGCAAACCGGCCACCGAAGCCAGCTTCGCGAAAGCGGCTGGCCAGGAGCTGGCCTGGGCGACACCGACACCGATGAACGCGTTCAAGGTCACGCTCGCACAGCGGGCGATCACCCGGGCACTGGCGAC
>DASWGE010000450.1:0-3469 GCA_036393895.1 Streptosporangiaceae bacterium
GGCTGCAGTCGCTCGTCCTGGAGGATCTCCAGCAGCCAGTCACGGGCCGCGGGAAGCTCAGCGGATACGGCTTGCGCGGCGAGGCCGATGCCGACGACCTGCCGGGTGTCATTGATGAACGTCAGCCGGTCCTGGAATGGATCGCGTCGCATCAGCCGGGTGAGGCCGGTCGCCAGCGCGGTCCTGGCGGCGGCCAGGCTTCTCGTCGTGGAATGTCCCAGGCCGTAGCCGAGGGCGGCGAGCACGGGCGCGTGGTCGAGCCGGTGGCGGTTCTCCTCCAGCCATTGCTCTGATATCGGGTTAACGTCCCAGGTCAGGTCAGCAACCGGGGTATCTGCCAGGGCATGACGGGCGAACAGTCCGTCAAGGTTGCCGGGCGTGTTTCCGGCTGAGATCCGGTGCGCCGCCCCCGTGAGCCAGCTGCCGGTCTGGGAAGCGACCAGGCTGCCGGTGCCATCTGCCGCAGCGCTCACAGAAACCACCTGCTCGCCCGCAGCCTGGTCGAGACGATGTCGGCGTTCCAGTTCTTAACGTGCCGCAGCTGGCCGAGGAGGCTGGCGATGAGGTCGGAGTACATGATCGTCACCGGGCGCCCGGACGGGTAGGGCCTGCGCCACGACAGCGCAGTGAACCGGAAGGCCTGCCCGGCCAGGTACTCAAGGTCGGTGAATGTGGATTCCCGGTGCAGCTTAAGCCGCAGCGGCCGGGGCAGCCCTTGCAGCGGCAGCTTCATGTCGAACGGGCCGGTGACTGACAGGAGCATCTCGCTGCGGCTGATCTGGACGGCGTGCCCGCGGCCAGGAACAAGCCTGCCCTTGGCAGGCCCCCTGCGACTGGCGCTGCGGACGCCGGCGCTGTTCTGGTCGAACATCACCCAATCGTGCTCGTCGCTGACGTGAACGAACGCGAACTCCACGGACGCGTACTGGCCCGTCAGCTTCTCCACCAGGGCCTTGACCGCCTGGGCCTCGGTGTCTTTCAGCGGCTTGAAAACGTGGAAGATCAGCCTCAGCGCGTCACCGGGCAGCCAGCCGTTGCGCGCCTTGACGTCCTCGATGCAGGCTTCCAGCGAGCGAAGCAACTCACGCGGGTACGCCGCATAGTCAGCTTCGCTTGACCTGTTGGACAGGATGTAGTTGCCGTCGGCGCTGAACACGGTCGTGATCCCGACCACCCGTTCCGGGACGGTCAGCCTGCTGGCCTTCACATGGGCGCTGCCGATCCCGATCACCAGCTCTTGCGTGACCGCGCGCGGAGCGCTGATGACATACGGCGTTCCGCCGAGCTTGGCGTAGCACGCCAGTGCGATGCTGTTGAGCGGGTACGCGAGATTCCCTTTCCTGATCGTCTCGATCTGGACATCCTGAACGGGCACGCCATGCCCCATGAATGTCGCCTTGGCAACCAGGTAGGGGCTCTCGTCGCCGGTGAGGTCTTCTTGTTCCTTACTGGTGATCACGAACGCCAGGTCCACCTTCCTGGCTTTCCCGAGCGCCGCGAGACAGGCGCTGCGGTAAGCCTGCGCGTCGCGCAGGTCCGAGTCGAACGCCTCGAACGTGACGTCGCAGGCGGTGAGCCGGTGCTTGCGGACGAATCCCTGGGCGAAGACGCTCCCGCCGGGCACGCCGTTGAGGAAGCTGCTGATGAACGTCTCGACCGTGCCCTTCAGGGAGCTGGGGGTCACGACGGCGATGGATGGCCGCTTGGGCGTGAAGCCCTCCGAGTCGAACGGGCCGAATTCATCCAGGCCCTTGTCCGGATAGCGGTGTTTCTTGTCCGCGGCAAGATCGAACACGAACGTCGGCTCGTCGAAGCGCCGGCTCTTCACCCGAGGACCGGTCCCGTCGAGGTCGACCGGGCTGCCTACCGATGCCTCCAGCGCGTTAGCCAGCACAAGCCTGCGCCGGCCGAGCCACGCCGCGATTTCCCTGATCCTGCCCAGCCGGCCTTCCGCGCCGACCAGGCCGAAGGCGGCCTCGTCCAGGCTCTCCATGATCTTCGCGTGCGCTGGCCCGACGAGCGCGCGCACAACGTCATCGACGACGTCGCGGCGCCCTTCCAGCCACGCCTCCGCTGCGCGCACCTGCTGGACGTCCGGCGCATCACGCAGAATAAGCCAGTCCCCGTCGACAGCCTCCACGGCACCGACGGCGCGGCGGCCGGGCACCACGCCCCGGTCCCCCTCCTGACTCGCCGCCCCGGTGAGAACGTACCGGCCCTCCACATGGACTCCCCGGCGCAGCAGGTCACTCACCGGGACGTCGATCTCATACCTCGTCTTCATCCCGACGATGATCCCCGAGCATCCAGACGGCCCGGTCATGCGCACATCCAGGCGGTACTGGGGGTAGACATGCAGTCCCGCCAGCTCGCATTCGAAGCCCTGCGCGGCCTGCGCGAGCAGATCCCGGCCAGGACCACGCGACACGAACGTCGGGGGATCGGCCCTTCGCAGCTCGTAGTGTTTCCAGGCAGCCAGCGTGCGAACCAGCGATGCCTGCACCAGGCGCGTTGCCAGCTTGAGGTTCTTCCGCGTATCCAGTACCTCTTGCTTGCCGACGTCCGGTGCCTCTGCGGCGAGCGGGACGCAGGCAATCTGGTCGCCGACACGCCCGACGACGTGTGTCTCCGACAGCTCAGTTCGCAACTGCGCCAGCTGGTCCGCAGTTTCGTAGTCAACCAGGCCGGCGGGGAAGCTATGGGCCGTGAACTGCACCGGAAGGTAGTTGAACACCAGCCGCGGCGCTGCGGCCTGACTTGAGCCCGGCGAGCGGTTCACCTGCGGCCCCCTTCCGGGATAGCCAGGCCCAGGTGGGCAGCTCCGGCGGCCGGCGTCTTGGCCGCCCGATTCGGGCCAGCTACCACCGCGAAGCGCCAAGGTGGCGAGACCCCCATCGCGTGGTCCGCGCTCGCGCGCAGGCCATGCACCTGGAGTCGGCTCAGATACACGTGTTCACCCAGGTCCTAATCTGGCCGGTCGTGGCCCTCGATTTCCTTTGTTTCTGGATCCCGCAGACGGGCTTCCCGCTCGAAGAACCGCCGGGCGCTGAGCGGGCGGAGGCTTACCGCGTCGTCGTTGGCGCGGCGGGCGAGGCCGAGGCGGTGCAGGTTGGCGACGATCATCGATTTGAGTTCGGTCTCCAGCCTTCTGCCGAGGGCCTTGCAGTACTCGTGGGCCCGGTACACGACGGAGGGCACGATCTTCACCAGGCGCTTGCCGGTGAGAAAGTTGTGGTCGCTGTCGGGGGTGAACTTAGTGTGGTCGAGCGCGGCTACCAGGAGCTCGACGTTCCGGCGGACGCGCGCGTCCGCCTTTTCGGCTCCGGCGGGCCGCAGGGACTCGAGGAACTCATACCGCGGGGCCAGCGGCAGCGGGTCGCCGGCGGTGTGGCCGATGTAGAACATCACGTAGTCGGCCTCTTCGCACATGCGGACGTACGGGTCGTCCTCGATGACATCCACGGTCTTC
>DASWGE010000451.1:0-5408 GCA_036393895.1 Streptosporangiaceae bacterium
CAGCTCGTCGATCAGGCCCTCCCGCTCGCTGCCGCCTGCGTTGCCCGCGATGACCGTGACCGGCGTGGATGACCAGTTGAGCGCGGATGCCCACGACGGCAGGCTCTCATCGATCTCGCCGCGGACCAGCGAATTCACAACAAGCGCCTGAAGCCTGGCGTCCCAGGCGCCGCGCGCCTCAGCCGACTTGGCGTAGATCTGCGCCGCGGCGAAGGCCACTTCCCTGGTGTACATGAGCACGGCTTCCCTGAGCTCACTCTCGCCGCCAGGGGCCGCGAGCTCGTCGACCCTGCTCTCGACGACGTCGACGATGATCCTGACCATCTCGACGGCCTGCTGCAGGCTGACGGCCCTGGCAAGCTCGCGCGGGGCGGTCCCGAATACCTCGCCAGCGACCGCGGGCCTGCCGCGCTCCGGGTGCTTCACCCAATCGACGAACGCCGCGACCCCAGCCTGGGCGACCAGGCCAAGCCACGACCGGTTCTCCGCTGACAGCTCGCGGAACCACGGTAGCCGCTGATCCATCGACGCCATCGAGGCGGAACCGAGTGCGGACATTGACTGCTCGAGACGGGAGATAGTGTCCGCCCGCACACCTCCGCCGTCCGGCACCGCCGGGGTCGCCTTCGTGCTCACGTCATCAGGGTGCCATGCCACGCTAATGGTCACCGGGCCGGGACAGGAATGTATCTATGGCTACTTTCGCGTGCGGTGAGTGAATCGCGGCGGACGCCGCGGTGCCCGGCGTCAGCTCAGCCCAGCGCCGAGCTGACGTCGAGGTCCAGGCGGTACTTGGTGATCGCCTCGGTCAGCACGTCCGGCTTGAGGTCGCCCAGCCGGACCAGCTGGCCGAGCACGGCGACTGTGATCGACTCCGCGTCAACGTGGAAGAACCTGCGGGCGGCCGCCCTGGTGTCGGAGAGGCCCCAGCCGTCGGTGCCCAGGGAGGTGAACGGCCCGGGCACCCAGCGGGCGATCTGGTCGGGCACCGCCCTGATCCAGTCGCTCACGGCGACGACCGGATTCTGCTGCTCGCTCAGCGCCTGCGTCACGTACGGCACCCTCGCCGCCTCCTCGGGATGGAGCATGTTCCACTCCTCGCAGGACAGCCCGTCCCTGCGCAGCTCGCTCCACGACGTCGCCGACCACACCTCGGCGTGCACCCCCCAGTCGGCCATGAGTAGCCGCTGCGCCTCCAGCGCCCAGCGCAGGGCAACTCCGGACGCGAGGATCCTGGCACCCGGCCCGTTGGCATCGGCCTGACCGGTCTCGGGTCCTGCTGAGTATTGGTAGAGCCCCCGCACGATGGCCTGCTCGAGGGCCTGCTGGCCGCCCGCGTAGCCCACGGGCTCGGCCGGCTGCACGTACGGCTCGTTGTACAAGGTGAGGTAGTAGAAGACGTCCTCGCCGTGCGGATGTTCCGCGGATCCGCCGTACATCCGGCGCAGGCCGTCCTTGACGATAGCCGCAAGCTCGTAGGCCCAGCCGGCGTCGTAGGCGACGCAGGCCATGTTGGTCGATGCGAGCAGGAGCGAGTGGCCGTCGTTGTGCTGCAGGCCCTCGCCGGCCAGGGTGGTCCGGCCGGCCGTGGCGCCAAGCAGGAAGCCGCGGCCGAGCTGGTCGGCCATGGCCCACATCTGGTCGCCGGTCCGCTGGAACCCGAACATCGAGTAGAAGATGTAGATCGGGATCATGGGCGTGCCGTGCGTGGCGTACGCGCTGCCGGCGGCCACTGTCGAGGCCATCGCTCCGGCTTCGCTGATGCCCTCGTGCAAGATCTGGCCCCGTTCTGACTCCTTGTAGGACAGCAGCAGCGCACGGTCCACGGCCTCGTAGGTCTGCCCGTGCGGGGAGTAGATCTTCGCCGTCGGGAACAGCGAGTCCATGCCGAACGTCCTGGCCTCGTCGGGGATGATCGGCACGAACCGGTCACCGATCTCCGGGTCCTTCATGAGGTCCTTGAGCAGCCGGACGAACGCCATCGTGGTGGCGACGGGCTGCTTGCCTGATCCGCTCCGCAGCTCGTCGTAGCTGGCATCGGCGGGCAGGGCGAGCGGGCGCGACCTGACCACCCGCTTGGGCAGGTAGCCGCCCAGCGCCTGCCTGCGCTCCTTCATGTACTCGATCTCGTCGGAGTTCTCGCCAGGGTGGTAGTAGGGCGGCAACTCGGCCTCGAGCGCCGAGTCGGGGATGTCCAGGTACAGCCGGTCGCGGAACTCCTTGAGCTCGGCCACGGTCAGCTTCTTCATCTGGTGGGTGGCGTTCCTGGCCTCGAAGTCGGGACCCAGGGTCCAGCCCTTGATCGTGTGCGCCAGGATGACCGTCGGCTGCCCGACATGCTCGGTAGCGGCCTTGAACGCGGCGTATACCTTGCGGTAGTCGTGCCCGCCGCGGGACAGGTTGCGCACCTGATCGTCGGACAGGTGCGAGACGATGGCCCGCAGCCTCGGGTCCCCGCCGAAAAAGTGCTCGCGCGTGTAGGCGCCCGACTCCACGGCGTAGGTCTGGAACTGACCGTCCGGCGTGGTGTTCATCTTGTTGACCAGGACGCCATCAACATCCTGGGCCAGCAGCGGGTCCCAGTCCCGGCCCCAGATCACCTTGATGACGTTCCAGCCCGCGCCGCGGAAGAAGGACTCGAGCTCCTGGATGATCTTCCCGTTGCCGCGGACCGGCCCGTCGAGCCGCTGCAGGTTGCAGTTGATCACGAAAATGAGGTTGTCGAGCTCCTCCCTGGCGGCCAGGCCGATCGAGCCGAGCACCTCGGGCTCGTCGGTCTCCCCGTCGCCGAGGAACGCCCATACTCGCGACCGGCTGGTGTCCTTGAGCTGTCTGGCCAGCAGGTACCGGTTGAACCTGGCCTGGTACACGGCGTCGATCGCGCCCAGGCCCATCGAGACGGTCGGGAATTCCCAGAAGTCCGGCATGAGCCTGGGGTGCGGGTAGGAGGGAAGGCCGCCCCCTGGCGCGGACAGTTCCTGGCGGAACCCGTTGAGCTGGCTCTCGGAAAGCCGTCCTTCGAGGAATGCCCGCGCGTAGATGCCGGGCGCGGCGTGGCCCTGGATAAATACCTGGTCGCCAGACTCGCCGTGGTCCTTGCCGCGGAAGAAGTGGTTGAAGCCGACCTCGTACAGGCTGGCGGCTGAGGCGTATGTGGCGATATGACCGCCGACGCCAAGCCCAGGGCGGTTCGCCCTGGATACCATCACGGCGGCGTTCCACCTAATGTAGGCCCTGATCCTGCGCTCGGTGTACTCATCGCCTGGGAACCAGGGCTCGCGTTCTGGCGGGATCGTGTTGATGTAGTCCGTGCTGCGCAGGCCGGGGACGCCGACCTGCTGCTCGCGCGCCCGTTCGAGCAGCCTGAGCATGACATACCTGGCCCGGGTGCGGCCGCGGGTTCGCACGACGTTGTCGAATGACTCCAGCCACTCCCTGGTCTCGTCTGGGTCGATGTCAGGAAGCTGGGTGGGCAGGCCGTCGCTGATGATCGAGTAGCGCTGGCGTCCTGAGGGCACGGGATGATCCTCGCTCTGGTAGCTAGTTACAGTTCCATCCTCATACGTGACAGGCAGTGGTGCATCCATGCACCCTGCCAAGGTCAGCGCAAACTTTCTGTCGACGACGCCAGTTGCCGGGAGCGTAAGCGATTAACCGTCTGAAATAGGACCGTTTGCCGGCCAGAGTAAGCCCCGCGCTGATGGGGAAGATCGAATCATGACCTTGGTTAACTGAGTCTGCACGAATTGTGACTTGCGCAGGGCGGCTACCCATAGTGGACTGTCCCAGCAAGAAGTGCAGATACCCGCGTGAGCCGCCGGCGCCGCCGGCGGCCGTGGCGGCCTGGCGGCCCGTGAGGGCGGCACAAGCCGGTGTCGCTCGCCAGGCCTTCGCCTGGCGCGGGGAACGGATGGGAGGACTTACGTGAGCGCGACCGCTGGCCAGGCGGCCGATCAGCGCGACCTGGCCGAGCGGCTCGGCATCAAGCCGGGCCATGTAGTTCAGGAGATCGGTTATGACGACGACTGCGACGAGCAGCTACGCGATTCGGTAGCAGCAGGCGAGGACGTCGAACTGGTCGACGAGGACTACGACGACGTAGTGGACGGGGTGCTGCTGTGGTGGCGGGAGGAGGACGGAGACCTCGTCGACGCGCTTGTCGATGCGAAGACGCCGCTCGCCGACGGCGGGTACGTCCTGCTGCTGACTCCTAAGGCAGGCCGCGAGGGCCACGTCGAGCCGAGCGAGATCGGCGAGGCGGCGCCGACCGCCGGGCTGTCGCAGACGTCCACGGTCAGCGCGGGAAAGAACTGGTCGGCCACGCGCCTGGTCGCCCCCAAAGCGAGACGCTGACGCTCCTGGCAGCACCACAGCCCAGGCGTTCGCGCGCTCGTGACAGACTCGGTGTCGTCCCCGCGCGATCTTCGCGCGGCGAGGACGTACGTGCACAATCGTTCATCCTCCCTGTGATGTCCATCAGCGGTCGCTGCGCGGTCGGCGGAAAGGATCCGTGAATGGCGGTTGAGGTCGGCGACATGGCGCCGGATTTCGAGCTCAAGGACCAGCACGGCAGCGCCGTCACACTGTCCGGGCTGCGCGGCAAGAAGAACGTGGTGCTCGTCTTCTACCCGCTCGCGTTCAGCGGCGTGTGCTCAAGCGAGATGTGTGAGATGCGCGATTCCTTTCCTGAAGCCAAC
This sequence comes from Streptosporangiaceae bacterium, assembly GCA_036393895.1. Lineage (GTDB taxonomy): Bacteria > Actinomycetota > Actinomycetes > Streptosporangiales > Streptosporangiaceae > Chersky-822. The sequence continues at coordinate 4,698 of DASWGE010000451.1, forward strand.
CGCGAGGACGTCGAGCTGCTCACAGTCTCGGTGGATTCCATGTACGCGCACCGGACGTGGGCGGAGACCGAAGGTTACGAGTTCGGCATGTTGTCGGACTTCTGGCCGCACGGCGCGGTAGCCAAGTCGTACGGTGTCTTCGATGAAGCGCGGGGCCTGGCCACGCGGGGTACGTTCATCATCGACAAGAACGGTGTCGTGCGCTGGAAGGTGATCAACGCCATCCCACAGGCCCGCGATCTTGCCGATTACCAGAAAGCGCTTGCCGAACTCGACTAGGCGGACGATGCCCTGTTATCGGTGCGGCACCAGGCAGGTCGATCCTGACCGGGGGAGCAGCCCATGGCTGCGCGGGGTCAGGGCCGACCGCCAGGTGCTAATTTGCCCGGGCTGCCAGGCTGCGGCGGACTGGGCTGGTGACCTGGACAGATGCCAGGTCTGCGCGAGCACGCGCCTGGTCAGGCGGCTCGGCGAGGTCGAGTGCCGCGACTGCGGCTACGTCGGGGACCCAGCTGCCGCCGCCGTCTCGGCGGCCGACCCCGGCACTAGCGCCATGGACGGGATGACCGCGCCCGGCCTGGCCGAGGAAGTTGAACAGGCGATAGCCAAGGTGCTGCGCCGGTCCGCCCGGCCAGCGCCGATCAGCTGACCCGTCCCGGCATGGCAGGCCTGGCGGTACGCTTGGGCGGTCGCGATGGCGACCTCGGGTGC
>DASWGE010000452.1:0-1862 GCA_036393895.1 Streptosporangiaceae bacterium
TTCGCCAGGGAGCTGCTCTCCTACCTGCCGTCGAACAATCTCGAGGACCCGCCCGTGCTGACACCGGCCCTCGGGCCTGAGGAGATCTGCGAGCTCACCGACGAGGACGCCGAACTCGACACCGTGATCCCCGACTCGGCCAACCAGCCGTACGACATGCACACCGTGATCGAGCACGTCCTCGACGACGGCGAATTCTGCGAGATCCACTCCGAATTCGCGAAGAACATCATCTGCGGCTTCGGCCGGGTAGCAGGCGCATCGGTCGGCGTGGTGGCCAACCAGCCGATGCACTTCGCCGGCTGCCTCGACATCAACGCGTCGGAGAAGGCGGCCAGGTTTGTCCGCACCTGCGACGCGTTCGGCGTCCCCGTGCTGACCTTCGTCGATGTGCCCGGCTTCCTGCCCGGCACGGACCAGGAGTGGGGCGGGATCATCAGGCGCGGCGCCAAGCTGATCTACGCCTACGCCGAGGCGACCGTTCCGAAGATCACGGTGATCACCAGGAAGGCATACGGCGGCGCCTACGACGTCATGGGTTCCAAGCACCTCGGCGGCGACATCAACCTGGCCTGGCCGACCGCGAGCATCGCGGTCATGGGCGCGCAGGGTGCGGTCAACATCCTGTACCGGCGGGAACTGGCCCGCACCGCCAGCGAGGAGGAAAAGGCCGCCATCAGGAACACCAGGGCGACCGAGTACGAGGACACGCTCGCCAACCCGTACGTGGCGGCCGAGCGCGGCTACGTGGACGCCGTGATCAGGCCAGCGGAGACCCGGCCGGCGATTATCAGGGCACTGCGCGCGCTGCGGACGAAGCGGCAGACGCTGCCGCCGAAGAAGCACGGAAACATCCCGCTGTAGGCACCGCCCGGCCGAAGCGGAAATCGGGTGCGGGCCCAGAGGATTGGTCTTCGCGCCGCGACACCCTGCTCGCTCCCGGCTAGAGTCGAAGGGACATGACTAACTCCGAAGCCGCGCTCCCACTGCTCTCCCGGTACGCGATCATGGTCGATGTCGGGTACATCTACGCGTCCGCTGGCGAGCTGCTCTTCAGCGCCGCATCCAGGCGCGAGTACCGGGTAGACGCCGACCGGCTCATCTCGGCGCTGATCAGGCAGGCCGACGATCATGTCAGGGGTCAGCTGCTCCGGGTGTACTGGTACGACGCCGCCCGGGACCGGGTGCCCACCTTCGACCAGCGGGTAATCGCCCAGATGCCGCTGGTCAAGCTGCGGCTCGGGAACCTGAACGCCCGCGGCCAGCAGAAGGGCGTCGACGCTCAGATCAGGGCCGACATGGAGGCGCTGGCCAGGCACCGGGCGATCACCGACGCCATCCTCGTAGCGGGCGATGAGGATATGGTCCCTGCGGTCGAGGCGGCTCAGGCGTTCGGGGTCCGGGTTCACCTGTGGGGGGTCGAGCCGCCCTACGGCACCAACCAGGCTGAGCGGCTCGTCTGGGAGTCGGACACCGTCGAGGTGCTCGAGCGGGCGTTCATGGAGCCGTATTTCGCGCCGCAGCCGGCTGCCGAGACCGCGCAGGCGACTGCGCACGGGGCTCTCCCGGCCAGGCCGGACACAGCCACGACCGTGCCGGGGATCACGGTGGGCCAGATCACCGCCCCGTCCCCCGCGCAGCTGTTCGGCGACAAGACCCCGTTCCGCTCGCACGCGAAGCAGAACTCCGGGGTACATCTCAACGCCGCTCACCTGGCCGCGGCCAGGCTCGGTCCGTCCAGGGAACGCGTGGAGGAGGCCGGCGAGCACGTCGCGCAGAAATGGATCCTGACCCGCGGCGAGGACAACATCCGCGACTTGCTGCCGGGGCCGATCCTGCCACCGGTGATCGACAAGGAGCTC
>DASWGE010000453.1:0-3103 GCA_036393895.1 Streptosporangiaceae bacterium
GTGCGGGTACAGGGCGTAGTTCTGGAACACCATCGCGATGTCGCGGTCCTTGGGCGGCAGGTCGTTCACGACCTGGGACCCGATCGAGATCGTCCCGGACGTGATCTCCTCAAGCCCGGCGATCGACCGCAATGCGGTGGATTTGCCGCATCCTGACGGTCCGACGAGGACCATGAATTCGCCGTCGGCGATGTCCAGGCTCAGGTCGTCGATCCCCTTCACGCCACCGGGGTATTCCTTCGTGACGTGGTCAAGGACGATCTGGCCCATGGGCGCTCACCTCTTACGTCGGGCCTGAAGCCAGGCCGAGCACTTCCGCGGCCGCCAGGCTGCCTGCGCGCGTTGCACCAAATGTAACCAGATATGCCTGTGCGGGTGGACGCCATACCGGTAGTCCCTCTCCACGATGACCGCATCTGGCCTGGCGGCCAGCAGCGCGAGGACAACTGACTGGGCGACCGGGTGCCGGTGCACCGCGGCGTCGGCGGGCGGCCGGCGAGATCGGCTACCCCGCAGTCGATCAAGCGAGGGCCGAACTGCTTGCCTCGGTGGCCAGCTGACCATTCCTCGCTAAGTTTGGCCGCCCGTCTGGCGCAGATTCGTGTGAGCGGGAACAATCGGCTCAATGGCGCCGCCGTCCGAGGGAGTGATCAGCATGCCGACTGTCCACGCGAACGGGATCGACGTCTATTACGAGGTGCAGGGTGCGGGCGAGCCGCTGGTCCTGATCCCCTACCTCGCGGCCGACCAGGCCTGTTACGCCTTCCAGGTCGCCGACTACGCCAAGCAGTACACCTGCTTCACCGTCGACCTGCGCGGCGCGGGGCTCACCGACAAGCCGGACGGCACGTACACGACGCAGCTGCTGGCCGACGACGTCGCGGCGTTCATGCAGGAGGCGGGGATCGGCAGCGCGCACGTCGCCGGCCTGTCGCTCGGCGCCGCCGCCGGCATGTGGCTGGCGGCCAAGTACCAGGACCGGGTGCGGTCGCTGTCGCTGCACAGTGCGTGGCCGGCGACCGATCCCTACCTGCGCGCTGCCGTCGAGGGCTGGCGCATCATGGCCGAGGGACTCGGCAGCGTCGCGGAGATGGTGATCAAGGGGATTCTTCCCTGGTCCCTGACTCCCGAGCTGTACAGCGCGCGCCCTGAGTATGTCGAGTCGCTCGCCGACTTCGTCCGCAGCCGCCCGATGCCTCAGGTAGCCGAATTCATGCGGCAGTCAGAAGCGGTACTGACCCACGACGCGACCGCGGTACTGGGCGCTATCAGCGCGCCGACCCTGATCACATTCGGCCGTCATGACGCGGTGACATCCACGCGCTTCGCCGAGCCGCTCACCGGCGCAATTGCCGGCTCGGAGCTCAGCGTGTTCGAGGACTGCTCGCACGCACCGATCTACGAGAACGTCGAGGATTTCAACCAGCGGACACTGGCTTTCCTTAACCGGCACTCAGGGACCTGATGGATCTCCGCGGCGAACGCGGGCCTCGGCGCCGTGGCAAGCTTGGATCGTGACGAAGACCGCTCGCGTAGAACATGTTGGAAGCCTGCTGCGCCCGGCTTACCTCCTCGATGCCAGGGCCAGCCGCGCCAGCGGTGATATCGGCCCCGCCGAGTTCAAGGCTGCGGAAGACCGCGCCGTGCGGGAGGTCGTCGCGCTTCAGGACGGGCTGGACCTGCCGGTCATCAACGACGGGGAGATGCGCCGCGACTCATTCCAGGCAGAGCTCACCGCGGCCTGCGATGGCTTCGCGGGGGTCAGCCTTGATGCCTGGCTGTGGGGCGACTGGCATTCCGACGAGGTAGGCGACGCGAGCATCAGCCGGCCGCAGGACCTGGCCGTCGTCGCCCCGCTGCGCAAGCGCCGCAACCTCGCGGCCGAGGAGTTCACCTTCGTTCGCGCGTGCGCTGGCGCCTCGGCCGACCGCCAGGTCAAGGTCACGCTGCCGAGCCCGACGCTGTTCGCGAACCTATGGTCGCCGGAACGGTCGGCGGGTGCCTATCCCACCCTGGATTCGTTCATGGACGACGTGGTCGCGGTCATGCGCGACGAGGTCGCCGAACTGGTCAGGCTGGGTTGCAGCTACATCCAGCTTGACGCGCCGCACTATCCGCTGCTCATCGATCCGGCTTGGCGGGATTTCTATGAGGCGCGCGGCTGGCCGATGCAGCGTTGGCTCTCCTACGGGATCGAGCTGGACAACGCGGTGATCGCCGCCGGGCGCCCGGCCACGTTCGGGTTCCACCTGTGCCGGGGGAACCAGCTCAGCCGGTGGCTCGTGGCTGGCGGGTATGAGCCGATCGCCGGCCCGATCTTCGGCGGTGTGCACGCGGACCGGCTCCTGCTCGAGTATGACGACGAGCGCTCCGGCACCTTCGACGTGCTGAGCCTGGTGCCCGATGACAAGGTCGTCGTGCTTGGCCTGGTGACCACGAAGAGCTCGCGGGTCGAGCCCGAAGCCGAAGTCGCCGACCGGGTGCTGCAGGCCGCCGCCCGGACGGGAGCCGATCGGCTGGCCGTCAGCCCGCAGTGCGGGTTCGCCACGTCGTCGGCGGGGAACGCGATCACGCCGGAGGCGCAGCGGGCCAAGCTCGCGCTCCTGGTCAAGGTCGCCAGGGACCTGCTCGGCGGCTGAGGCAGGTGACCGCTCCGACCGACCTTTAGCCGAGGCCGATCTCGGCGGCCCAGCGGCCGACGCACTCGGCGAAGAAGGCGTCACGGTCACCGGGGTTCTCGCCGATGACGTTCTGGAACTGACCGAAGAGCTCGAGTGAGAGAGTCCCGAGCAACCCAGCCCATACCATCAGGCCGGCCTGTATCGCCACCTCGGTCACCTCAGACGGCAGCGCTGCGATGACCGGGGCCAGCGCCGCCCGGGCCGCGGGGCAGAGCTTGCGGCTGGCGGGATCGGGCAGCTCGATCCCGGCAGCAGCGGCGTCCGCCAGGATCTGGACCAGCAGGTTCGAGACCCGGCTAGCCGGCCCGATCGTGTCGGCCGGAGCCACGTAGCCAGGTACCGGCGAGCCGTAGATGAGCGCCCATTCGTTGGGGTTGGCCAGCGCCCAGTCCCTGACGGCCACGCAGACCGCCGACCACCGG
>DASWGE010000454.1:0-3096 GCA_036393895.1 Streptosporangiaceae bacterium
CTCACAGACGCGGATCCACGGGCTCGGATTCCAGCGCGAGAACCGCGAAGACGCACTCGTGCACCCGCCAGAGCGGCTCGCCCCGCGCGGCTCGGTCGAGTGCCTCGAGGCCGAGCGCGTACTCGCGCGAGGCCAGTGAGCGCTTATGACCCAGGCCACGCGTGCGCAGCCGATCCAGATTGGCGGGCTCGGCGTAGTCGGGGCCGTAGATGATCCGCAGGTACTCGGGCCCGCGCACCTTGAGGCCAGGCTGGACCAGCCCTCGGCGGCCGCGGACCAGGTTCGCGGCCGGCTTGACCACCATTCCCTCGCCGCCAGCGGCCGTCATTTTCTCCCACCAAGAGGTTGCGGCTGCGGTTGAGGCCGGATCAGTCGTGTCGGCGAACATCCGGCGGGTCGGTGCGACGAGCCCGGGATCGGCGTCGACCAGGCGGTCGGCGATGGCCAGATGCCAGGAATGCGGCCGGTCGGAGTAGGTCGAGCCATCCGTCGCGAGCAGCTGGAACGGGGCAATCCTGACCCCATCGAGCCCGTCGGTGGGCCAGCAGTAGCGCCGGTAAGCCGTAGTGAAGGCCTCCGCGTTCGCAGCCCGTGCCCTGGTGCGCTCGAGCAGCGCCGCCACATCCAGGCCTGCGGCGGCGGCCTGCTCAAGAGCGCGGACGGCCGCCGGCAGCGCGCTACGTGCCGCCGCTCCTACCGCCGCGTACTGCGTCTTGAGCAGGTCCTCCGCCTTGACGCTCCACGGCATGAGCTCGGCGTCGAGCAGCAGCCAGCCGGTGTCAAGTTCGTCGAATAGACCGGCCGCCTCCGCGGCGGCGCCGAGCCTCGCAAGGAACTCCTCTGCCAGCCCAGGTCCGAAGAACGCCCGCCCGGTCCTGGTCCAGACGGCGCCGGTCTCGGCGGCTGCCGCGCCGAAGCGACTGCGCGCAGCACCGGCGGCACCGGCGGCACCGGGGGCACCGGCGGCGCGGCAGATCAGCGCGACCGCGCGGGAGCCCATGTGCTTCTCCTCGCACACGACCGCGTCCACGCCCTCGGACCGATACGCGTCGAACCCCTGGTCAGGATGCTCGAGCAGTCCTGGCCTGACCGACGTCGCGACCGGACTCATCGTCGGCGGTAGGTAAATAATCCAGCGCGGGTCGATCGCGAACCTGCTCATCACCTCGAGCGCCGCGGCCGCGTTGTCCTCCCTGACCGTGATCCGCCCAGCCCGCGATGTCTGCACCGTGCGGCGGCCGGTCACGTCGCCAAGGTCGAGCAGGCCGGGATCACGGCCCGCTGTCGGACTGGCCGCTGGCGCCGACTCCGCGCCGGCCCTACCCGATACGACAGCTGCCGCGCTGGGACCGGGGAAGGGCCTGGCCGGCTCGTAGTACACCCTGGCGGCCGGTACCGAGACCAGTTCGCGCTCGGGATAGCGCAGCGCCGTGAGCCGGCCGCCGAACACGCAGCCGGTATCCAGGCACAGCGTCCCGTTCACCCACTCAGTGGCTGGCACCGGGGTATGGCCGTACAGCACCATCGCCTTGCCGCGGTACTCGCTGGCCCACGGGTAACGAACAGGCAGCCCGAATTCGTCGGTCTCTCCGGTCGTCTCGCCGTACAGGCAGAACGAGCGTACCCGGGCAGATGCCCGGCCCTGGAACCGCTCGGTCAGGCCAGCGTGGCTCACGACCAGCTTCCCGCCATCCAGCACATAGTGGGAGATCAGCCCGTCGAGGAACGACTCGACCTCGGCCCTGAACCCCTCAGGTTCCGCGTCCAGTTGGGCCAGCGACTCGGCCAGCCCGTGCGACACCTGGACGTTCCGGCCGCGCAGCGCCCGGAGCAGCTTGCTCTCGTGGTTGCCTGGCACGCAGAACCCGTCGCCGTCGGCGACCATGCCCATGACCAGGCGGAGCACGGCAGGGGTGTCGGGTCCGCGGTCGACCAGGTCGCCGAGGAAGACCGCCCGCCGCCCGCCCGGGTGCCGCGCCCCGGTGGGCCGCCCTTCCCCATCGCGCGCCACGTCGTAGCCGAGGTCGGCAAGGAGCGTCTCGAGCTCAGCCCGGCAGCCGTGGACGTCGCCGATGACATCGAACGGACCGGTCTGGTCCCGCAGGTCGCTGAAGAGCCTCGTCCTTGTCACCAGCGCCGCGCTGACCTCGGCCTCCGACCTGAGTACATGAACCCGCCTGAAGCCCTCCTTCTGCAGCCCGCCCAGCCCGCGCCGCAGCTGATCGCGCTGGCGTCGGATCACCTGCGCTCCGAAGGGCCGTTCGGCCCTGGTGGCGTTCCGGCTGACGCAGACTCGTTCGGGCAGGTCAAGCACGACGGCAACGGGAAGGACGTCCTGCTCGTGGGCCAGCCTGAGCAGCTGCTTGCGGCTGTCCTGCTGCACGTTGGTCGCGTCGATGACGGAGAGCCGGCCGGCCGCGAGCCGTTTGGACGCGATGAAACCCAAGACATCGAACGCGTCTTTGGTGGCTGACTGGTCGTTCTCGTTGTCGGCGACCAGCCCCCGGCAGAAGTCGCTGGAGATCACCTCGGTCGGCGCGAAATGCGCGCGCGCGAACGTCGACTTTCCCGAGCCGCTCGCGCCGATTAGCACGACGAGGCTCAGCTCAGGCACGTCGATCACGCGCCCGCCGGGCGCAGGCTGGCTCGCGGTCGTTGTCCTCGGCTCGGGCTCGCTGGTCACGCGCTCACCCGCTCAGGCCGCGGCTCCCTGCGGGTGAACACCGCCATCTGGGTCGGCGGCCCGACCTCCGGGTCATCCGGACCCACCGGCAGGAACCTGACGTCGTAGCCGCGCTCGCCAGCCACCCGCCCGGCCCAAACGGCGAACTCGCCACGGGTCCACTCGAAGCGGTGATCGCGATGCCGCATCGCGCCCGGCGCCAGAAACTCGAACCTGACGTTGTACTCGCTGTTCGGCGTCGTGACCACGACATGCCCGGGTGCCGCCTCGGCGAAGACCGTGCGCTCAAGCGCGGACAGTCGTGGCAGGTCAATGTGTTCGATGACCTCCATCAGCACGACCGCGTCCAGGCCAGCCAGCCGCTGGTCCCGGTAGGTCAGCGACGTCTGGAGCAGCTTGATCCGCTCGCGCTG
>DASWGE010000455.1:0-4261 GCA_036393895.1 Streptosporangiaceae bacterium
ACCACGTTCAGTCCCGGCTACATCGCCCGCGTGCTGAGGTCCAACCCGGTTCTCGCCCGCCAGCTCATCCGGCTATTCGAGTCGAGGTTCGACCCTGACCGGCTCGCGGGCCAGGCCGAGCGGAGTGAAGCGCTGTTCGAGGAAATCGGGGGCGCGCTCGATGAGGTGGCCAGCCTAGACGAGGACCGGATCCTGCGCGCCTACCTTGGCCTGATCATCGCGACCCAGCGGACCAACTACTTCCGCGGCCAGCCCGGGGTGCCCGGGTCGGAGGAGAAGGCGCCGTACCTGGTATTCAAGCTGGACGCCGCGCTCGTACCCGATCTGCCGGCGCCGCGACCGAAATTCGAGCTCTTCGTGTACTCGCCCAGGTTCGAGGCGGTGCACTTGCGTTTCGCGAACGTCGCCCGCGGCGGCCTGCGCTGGTCAGACCGGCGCGAGGACTTCCGCACCGAGATACTCGGGCTCGCCAAGGCGCAGGAGGTCAAGAACTCCGTCATCGTGCCGTCCGGCGCCAAGGGGGGCTTCGTCTGCAAGCAGCTGCCCGACCCGAGCGATCGCGAGGCCTACCAGCGCGAGGTCCTCGCGTGCTACTGGATGCTCATCAGCGCCATGCTCGACGTCACCGACAACCTCAAGGCGGGCCTGGTCATCCCGCCCGAGCGGGTGGTCAGGCACGACGGCGACGACCCGTACCTGGTGGTGGCGGCCGACAAGGGCACCGCGACGTTCTCCGACACCGCCAACGAGATCGCGCTGAGCCGCGGCTTCTGGCTCGGCGACGCGTTCGCTTCCGGCGGCTCGGCGGGCTACGACCATAAGAAGATGGCCATCACCGCGCGCGGGGCCTGGGAGTCGGTCAAGTTCCACTTCCACACCCTCGGCATCGACATCGCCGCCACCGACTTCACGGTCGTCGGCATCGGTGACATGTCAGGAGACGTCTTCGGCAACGGCATGCTGCTGTCCGAGCGCATCAAGCTGGTGGCGGCGTTCGACCACCGGCACGTCTTTCTCGATCCTGAACCCGATCCGGCCGCCAGCTTCGCCGAGCGCCGGCGCCTGTTCGGCCTGCCCAGGTCGTCCTGGGCCGACTACGAGGCGGCGCTCATCTCACAAGGCGGCGGAGTCTGGCCGCGGTCGGCCAAGTCGGTGCCCATCTCACCGCAGGTACGGGCCGTGCTCGGCCTTGGGGACGGCACCGCGGCGCTGTCCCCCGACGAGCTCATCTCGGCCATCCTGGCCGCCCCCGGCGACCTGCTGTGGAACGGCGGCGTCGGCACCTACGTGAAGGCCACCAGCCAGGCGCACGCCGACGCTGGCGACCGGTCCAACGACGCGGTCAGGATCGACGCCTCGCAGCTGCGGGCCAGGGTGATCGGCGAGGGCGGGAACCTCGGCCTGACCCAGGAGGCCAGGATCGAGTACGCGCTCGGCGGCGGCCTGGTCAATACCGACTTCATCGACAACTCCGCGGGTGTGGACACCTCCGACCATGAGGTCAACATCAAGATCCTGCTCGATGAGGTGGTCCGCGACGGCCAGATGACTGTGGCCGACCGCAATGCGCTGCTCCAGACGATGACCGACGAGGTCGGGCGGCTGGTCCTGGCCGATAACTACCACCAGAACCGGGCGCTCGCCGCCGCCCGCACCCAGGCAGCGCAATTGCTGCACGTGCACGCCAGGTACATCAGGAAGCTGGAGCGTGAAGGCAGGATCAGGCGCCGCCTGGACGTCCTGCCCGCTGACAAGGACATCGCCGAGCGCCGCTCCAACCGTTCCGGGCTGACCCTGCCGGAGTTCTCCGTCCTGCTCGCACACACCAAGATCGCGGCGGGCCAGGAGGTGCTTGCCTCGGAGGTGCCCGATGACCCGTACCTCGAGCGGGCGCTGAACAGATACTTCCCGATCCCGCTGCGGGAGCGGTTCGCCGACCGGATGCGGTCGCACCGGCTGCACCGGGAGATCATCACCACCGCCGTGATCAACGAGATGGTGGACAAGTCGGGCATCACGTTCGCGTTCCGGCTGAACGAGGAGACCGGCGCGTCGGTGCCGCACATCACCGAGGCCTTCCTGGTTGCCCGGGAGGTCTTCGACATGCCCGGGTTCTGGCTCCAGCTGAGGGCGCTGGACGGCAAGGTGGACACCTCGGCCCAGATCCTCGCCCTGCTCGAGGCGCGCAAGCTCACCGAGCGGGCCAGTCGCTGGCTCCTGCACTTCAGGCGGCCGCCGTTCGACATCCAGGCGACGATCGACTTCTTCGCCGGCGGCGTGCTGACCGTCGCAGGCGGCCTGCCCAAGCTGCTCGCCGGGCTGGACATGTCCAGCTTTGAGGAGCGCCGGGAGTTGTTTACCAGCCGGGGCTTCCCCGACGAGCTGGCCGAGCGGGTTGCCGCCATGGTCCCCGCATACTCGGCGTTCGACATCGTGGACATCGCGTCCAGCACGGGGCGGCCGGTCGAGGAGACCGCCGAGGTCTACTTCGACCTGGCCGACCGGCTGCAGATCACAAGGCTTCGGGACCGGATCACCGCCCTGCCGCGCGATGACCGGTGGAACACGATGGCGAGGAACGCGCTAAGGGACGATTTGTACGCCGCTCATGCTGCGCTGGCGAGGGACGTGCTCACCGTCACCGACACGGGAACCCCCGAGCAGCGACTCGCCGTGTGGGTGGCTAAGAACCAGGCAGCCGTCGCCAGGGCCGCGCAGACGCTGGTCGAGATCTGGGAGAGCGACGCGTTTACCGTGGCCACCCTGTCTGTGGCCGTCCGGGCGATCCGGACCCTGGTTGCCTCGAGCGCCCTGCCCGCCTGACCGGGCTGGCGCCTTGGGCCGTTGCGGCGGCGCGGTTGGTGCGCCATCCGGACAGAGCGTGGTTTCGCGTAGGCTTCGGCCATGGCAATCGACTACTCGAGCGAGATTTCTGAGCTGTCATCGAAGCTCGCCAGTATCGAGGCTGTCCTGAACCCGGACGGGATGCGGAAGGAGGCCGACGATCTGCGCGAGCGGTCGGCCGACCCCGGGTTGTGGGAGGACCAGGAGAACGCGCAGGCGGTCACCCGGCGGCTGTCCTACCTCGATGCCGAGTTGTCCAGACTGGAAGGCCTGCATGGCAGGCTCGATGACCTGTCGGTGATGTTCGAGCTGGCCGAGAGCGAAGCCGACGAGCCGACCAAGCAGGAGGCGCTGCGCGACCTCGCCGCGATCCGTAGCCAGATTGACCAACTAGAAATCCGGACGTTGCTGAGCGGCGAGTACGACTCGCGTGAGGCGCTGATCACGATCAACGCCCAGGCTGGTGGTGCCGACGCGGCCGACTGGGCCGAGGGGCTGCAGCGCATCTACCTGCGCTGGGCGGAGCGCCATGGAATCCCGACCGAGATCTATGACACGTCCTACGCGGAAGAGGCGGGTATCAAGTCAACCACCTTCGCGATCAAGGCGCCGTACGCCTACGGCACCTTGCGCGGCGAGCACGGCACCCACCGGATGGTCCGGATCTCCAAGTACGACAACCAGGGGCGCCGGCAAACCTCGTTCTCGGGGGTTGACGTGATCCCCGTGGTACAGCAAGCCGACCACATCGACATTCCCGACGATGAAATCAGGATCGACGTCTACCGATCGAGCGGCCCAGGGGGCCAGGGAGTGAATACGACGGACTCAGCCGTACGGATCACGCACCTGCCGACCGGGATCGTGGTGTCCTGCCAGAACGAGCGGAGCCAGATCCAGAACCGGGCCAGCGCGATGGCCGTACTGCAGGCGAAGCTGCTTGAGCGCAAGCGCGAGGAGCAGGCGGCCAAGATGAACGAACTGCGAGGAGACGGCGGGCGCAGCTGGGGAACCCAGATCCGCAATTACGTCCTGCATCCCTACCAGAACATCAAGGACCTGCGGACGGGCTACGAGACCGGCAACACCGCGGCCGTGATGGACGGCGAGATCGACGGCTTCATCGAGGCAGAGATCCGCTGGCTGCGCACGCAGGGGCTGTAGCGGCCGGCGGAGCGACCGGGCGTGACCTGGCTCTGGCCGACGCCGCACATCGTGACCGGCTGGCCCTCCGGCACCAGCGGCAGAGGTTAAGTTGCCCTAATTTAGTGCCCTACGTGCTGCCAGGCCAGAATGACCGCTACCGCCAGCAGCAACAGCAAGACGGCGTAAGGCACGCTGATGCCGTGACTGTGGTGGTGCAGGTCAGACTTGGCTGCGCGGCACACCGGGCACCGGGCCTCAGCGACGGGGCCGG
>DASWGE010000456.1:0-3020 GCA_036393895.1 Streptosporangiaceae bacterium
CCGGCTAGCCGCTGGAGCAGCTTGTATCCAAGCTCCGGCCTGGACTGCTCGCGACCGCGGAACATGATCGTCACCTTGACCTTGTCTCCCTGCCGCAGGAACCGCTCGACGTGCCCCTTCTTGGTGCCGTAGTCGTGCGGATCGATCTTCGGCCGGATCTTGATCTCCTTGATGACCGTCTGCGCCTGGTTCTTGCGCGACTCCCGGGCCTTGAGCGCCGACTCATACTTGAACTTGCCGAAGTCCATGAGTTTGGCGACCGGCGGACGCGCCGTCGGCGCAACCTCGACGAGGTCGAGATCGGCCTCCTGAGCCAGCCGGAGCGCGTCGGTGATCGAGACGATGCCGACCTGCTCACCTGACGGGCCGACGAGCCGGACCTCAGGTACCCGGATACGGTCGTTTATACGAGGTTCAGTGCTGATGTGACCTCCAACGTCACTTCTCATCCCGGGCCGGGGCCATCCCGGCGCGGGTGCTTCGCGCAGCTCGCCGTGAGAAGCAGAAAAGCCCCGCACGGCTTGCATGCGGGGCCACCACGGGCACGGCTCCTACCACGCAGACATCCCTGCCTGCGCAGCGTCGCCACGCAACGCCCGTATGCTGGCCCGCCGTAGGCGCGCCAGCCGGAGCGTCCGGCCTTCCGGCCAGCTCGGTAACTGATCGGATTGATACCCGCCGACAGGGCCGCGCCGCTGGCGCAGCTGTGCTGACAAGGTGGGAGGTGGCCGAGGTGGTCCTCCGCTTGCGGCCCGGCATGCCCCGGGCCTAAGTTCTCCCGCTAAGCGTAGCGCATCATCGGTGCCTAGTCGTCGTCGCCGACTGTCAGCTCCATCGCCGGGCCCCGGCTACTACGGGCTCCTGCTATAACCGGCCAGCCCCGGCCGCTATTTCCGCACTGTGCTATTCCCGGGTTGTGCCTGCTCGGTACGACGATGCCGACCGCCGGTGATCATGTCAGCGCTGCCGCCACCGCCAGCCCGACTGCCCGGGCGACCGGCGGCGGGAAGGCGTTGCCGACCTGGCGGTAGGACGCAGTCTTGCGCCCCGCAAACTCCCAGGTGTCATGGAATCCCTGGAGCCTGGCCACCATCCGGGTGGTCAGCCTGGGCGCGGCCAGGGCCGGGAACGACTCGTCCGGCGCCGCATCGGCGATGCCGAGGCCATCGACCCCGAGCTGACGCCACGCCTGTCTCGCGCGAGTCGGGCCGAGATCGGGCCCGCCGTGCTTCCTGCTGCCGCCGACGATCGTGGGCGCGATTCCGGCGGCTCGGCTCACCCAGTCAGCGGCGCCTGGCCAGCCTCTGGCCGACATCAGGTCGGCGAGCGTCGCACCGACCGTGGACGGCCGCGCCGCTGATGGCGCCGGCCAGCGGAAAGCCGCTGCCCACGGCCGCCTGACCGCGACCAGCACAAGTCGCGGTCGTAGCTGCGGCACGCCATGATCGCTCGCCTGCATGAGCCGCCACCAGCTCTGGTAGCCAAGCTCACCCAGTCTGGCCACGACTTGCGCCCGGTAAGTGTCGAACCGGCCAGCGGCCAGCCCGCGCACGTTCTCGAGCAGGACGGCACGCGGCTGGATCTCGCTGGTGAGCCGTAGCGCCTCGGGAAACAGATCACGCTCGTCGGCTGCCCCAAGCTGATGTCCGGCGACCGAAAACGGCGGGCACGGCACTCCTCCCGCGAGCAGGTCGACGCCGCGGAACTCAGCACCGTTCATCACAGCCACGTCCGCCTCGATGATCTTCCACCGCGAGCCCCGGTTCCTGCGAAGGGTCTCGCAGGCATCCGGATCGATCTCCACGACTGCGGCGTGCGCGAAACCAGCGTGCTCGAGCCCCAGTGCCTGGCCGCCCCCGCCCGCGCAGATCTCGATGCAGGTCAGTTCGGCCATTGCCGCTCCAGCCGCCAGATCACGCCTGATTGTCCCCTTAACCAGCCGCGGCTAGCTCACGCCACGCCGGGCGCCGGGACCCGGAGACCTGCTACTGAGCGGCGCGCCTGGCCAGCTCGGCGTGACCCGCGCGGCGCATCGCCTCGACCGGGGCTGGCCTGCCTGTCATCAGCTCGACCTGAAACGCGGCCTGATGCAGCAGCAGATCGAAGCCGGGGACGACAACAGCGCCGGCCTGCTCGGCGGCGCTGGCAAGAGCCGTTGGCCACGGGTGGTAGACGACATCGAACACCACCTCGGGCGCTGGATGCAGCGAAGCGAGCGCACGCGCCGCGACGTCAGCGGCTCCGGCGGGCACCGTCGAGATGATCACGCGGGCGCCTGCCAGCGCCGATGCGTCGAACGGCCGGAGTTCGGCCGCGATGCCGAGCCGGTCGGCAACGGCAAGCAGGCCGCCGGCGCGCCTGGGATCACGGACAGCGACTGCGGCCGACCGCTCGCCTAGGTCGCGCAGAGCGGCGATGGCCGCGCACGCCGTGGCGCCGCCACCGAGTATCAGCGCGGGGCCGGCTGGCCTGGCCCGGGCTGGCTGCGTGCCCCGGGATGCTGACTGCGCGCCCGCCAGAGCTGACCCGCCGGTGCCGACACCATGTTCGTAAAGCGCGCGAACCATGCCTCGGACGTCCGTGTTGTAGCCCAAGCGCTGCGCGGCGGCGAACAGGACCGTATTGGCGCAGCCCACGTCGGCGACCAGGGGATCGATCCGGTCAAGCAGCGGGAGCACGGTCCGCTTTAGCGGCATGGTCAGCGACAGGCCGACCCAGTCAGGCCCGCACCGGTCGAGCAGGGCTGACAGCCCGGCTCCGTCGCACTCGATCGCCTCGTAGCGCCACCAGGTTAGGCCGAGCTCGGCATAGGCGGCCGTGTGCAAGACGGGCGACAGCGAATGGCACACCGGCGAGCCGAGCACCGCCGCCCGTACCCGGCGCCGATCGTCCTGCCTCAGCTCTGGAACTTCTTCTGCCACTGCTGGAACTGCGCGTAGCTGGCGGTGAAGTAGGTCTTGCCGGTCTTCAGGTCGGTTATGAAGTACACCCACAGGCCGTGCGGCGGGTGCAGCGCTGCC
>DASWGE010000457.1:0-8536 GCA_036393895.1 Streptosporangiaceae bacterium
CGGCTTCCGCGTGCCCGGTGCGGCCGCTGCAGACCTCTTCGTAGGTCGGGTTGGGAGTGAATCCGCCTTCGTAGCCAACCGAGGTCGAGACCACGCCCTTGGTCCGCCAGAACGTTCGCTCGGCTCCCCAGAAGCAGCCCAAGGCGAACTCGGCGACTTCGCTGCCCTCGGGGTACGGCGGTCGCAACGGGGTGCCGAGCACCTCGTGCGCCGCGGGAACGCGCATCGCCTCCGGCCGACCGGGCAACGCCTCATCGGCCGCGATCATCCCAGTCTTGTGCGTGCCGAAGATTCCCACGTTCTTACCTCCCGGTCCGGTCCTTTACCAGTACCAGCACGGCCGCTGCCAGCTGAATTCCCGATCGGCCGGCCAGCGTACGAGAATACGATTCGTGTCGGTCTTGCCGGCCTGGCGGCTGTTGGCTCGGTACATTGCCTATTATGCGAGTCTTTCGTGCTGGTGCGATCGTCTGCGTTGCGGCCAGTCTGGTCACTGGCTGGACGCTGCTGGACCCGGCCATAAAGGCCGCGAGCTCACCGACGGGCCCGCCCACGTTCTATGTCCGGCCCGGCGGCCACGACACCGCGGCGGGCACCTCCCCGGCGACGGCGTGGCGGACACTGGCCCGCGCGTCCAGGGCAGTCCTGCGCCCCGGCACCCGCCTGCTACTGCTCGGGGGTAACCAGTACCACGGGAGCCTCCTGCTCAGCTCCGCCGACGCAGGCAACGCCAAGGCGCCGGTCCTCGTCAGCTCCTACGGAAAGGGGCGGGCAACGATCGTGTCGTCGACCAACGGCATCATGGTCTTCGACACGAGCGGCGTCACGATCCGCGATCTGGTGATCACGGGCAACGGGGCAGGCAGCGCCAGCACGGCCGGCATCCAGATGTACAGCGACCGTACCAGCGGAAGGCTCGGTCACGTCTTCGTCAGCAAGGTCGACATCAGCGGCTTTGGCTTCGGCATCGCGATCGGCGCGACGCACGACGGCGCGGGCTTCCGTAACGTGCGGGTCGCCAGCTCGGCCCTGCACAGCAACCTTGACGCCGGCCTGGCGAGCTACGGGCCCGACTTCGACCCGGCCGCGCCAGGCTACGCGCACCAGGGCATCTACCTGTCGCATGTGCGCGCCTTCCGCAATCTCGGTGACCCGGCGAACACCATCCGCAATACCGGAAGCGGCATCGAGCTCGGCAGCGTCGCGGGCGCAAAGGTCGTCAACTCGCAGGCCTACGGCAATGGCGGCGCGGGCGGCTCGGTGACCGAGGGGCCGATCGGGATGTGGGCGTACGACTCGACCAGGGTCGTCATGGCGCATGACGTCTCGCACGGAAATAAGTCGTCGAACGTGCATGACGGAGGTGGCTTCGGCCTCGACCGGGAAACGTCACGCTCGGTTCTCGAGTATGACCTGTCGTACGGCAACCACGGCGCCGGGCTCCTGCTGTACAGCGCCCCGGCCGCCCCCGCGGCACAGAACGGGAACGTCATCCGCTTCAACATCAGCTATGGCGACGCGCGCGCCCGTAACCACGTGATCGGCGGCATGGCGGTCGGCGGCCGGGTTAACAACGCGTCCCTTTACCAGAACACCGTCGTCATTGCCGGGTCCAACTCGCAGCCCGCCTTCAAGACAACGGGGGTGGAGCACCATATCAGGGTGCTGAACAACATCCTCGTGGCGGCCTCAGGGCCCGTAGTGGAGACCGTGCAGCGGAAGACGACACGGGAGGTCTTCTTCGCGGGAAACGACTACTACGTTGCGCCGGGAAGGACGTGGCTGGTCCAGTGGGGCAAAAGTTCGCAGTACCTGTCGCTGGCGACCTGGCGCGGTGCGACAGGCGATGAGAGGGTCAACGGCAAGCCGACCGGCCACGTCGTCGCCCCCCGGTTCATCGGCCCGCTCACTGGCTCAGGGGGCGGCGTCGGCTTCAAGCTAGGGCATCGGTCGAAGCTCATTCAGGCAGGCATTAACTTGCGCCGGCTGTTCGGTATACACCCAGGGGCCATCACCTTCAGCGGTCAGGCGTACCAGGTACTGGCACCGAATGTGGGGGCGCAATAGGAGATCCGGCACTGCTCGTCCGGTTCTCAGGCGATCGCGCGGCTGAGCTCGTCTGGCCTCGACCTGAACCAGTCCACCATCTTGCGTACGCCTTCCTCGACACCGATTTCCGGCTTCCAGCCGAGGCGCTCGGCGGCCCGGTCGATGACAGGACGCCGCCGGGTCGGATCGTCGACCGGGAGCGGGAGATACTCGATCGGCGATGCCGATTCCGTGATCGACAAGACGAGGCGCGCGAAGTTCCCGACCTCGAACTCCTCAGGATTGCCCAGGTTAACCGGGCCAGGATCGGCCGAGTCGATCATCGCCATGATCCCCTTGACCAGGTCATCGACATAGCAGAAACTCCGCGTCTGGCGGCCGTCGCCATAGACCGTCAGCGGGCGGCCGGTTAGCGCCTGGGTGACGAAGTTCGTCACGATCCGCCCGTCGCCTGCGCTCATCCGGGGCCCGTAAGTATTGAAGATACGGACTATGCCGGTGTTGACGTCCCTGGCACTGCGGTAGGCCGTGGTCAGTGCCTCGGCGAACCGCTTCGCCTCGTCGTAGACACTCCGCGGACCGATCGGGTTCACGTTGCCCCAGTAGTCCTCGGGCTGCGGGTGCACCTCGGGATCTCCGTAAACCTCGCTGGTCGAGGCGAGCACGAATCGTGCCTTGTCCCGCTCTGCCAGCCGCAGGCAGCTCTCGGTTCCCCTGCTACCTACCGCGAGGGTCTCGATCGGGCGGCGCAGGTAGGCTGGCGGCGAGGCCGGGCTGGCCAGGTGGGCGACCGCATCGAACGGTCCGGTTAGATCGAGCCCCTTGCTCACGTCCGCCTCGACGATGTCGAAACCGGCTCGACCGGTCAGGTGCCGGATGTTCTCGGCTCGCCCGGTGGACATGTCGTCGACGCATACGGTGGCATCGCCCCTGGCCATCAGGGCATCGCACAGATGCGAACCGAGAAAGCCAGCACCCCCGGTTACCAGCACCCGCACATTTCCTCCTCGTCGTAGCCGTGACCGGGCGCGGCATCCTGGGCCGCCACCGTCAGCCCGGGCCCGGTGCCCATGCACTGTATCGTCCAGCCGGCTTCCTGCCAGAGCCGATGAGGCAGCGCGTTGCGAGCGTCGATGAGCACCGGACGCCTGACGACAGCCCGCAGCGCGAGCGGATCGATCTGCTGGTACTGCCGCCACTCGGTTAGGTGCAGGACGATATCGGCATCGTCGACGGCTTTCTCCACGTCGGCCGCGTGCTCGAGCTGCGGCGCCGCATCCCTGGCGTTGTCGCCCGCCCTGGGATCGTGCACGCGGACCCTGGCACCTGCGGCGTGCAGTGCGGTCGCTACCGCGAGTGCCGGTGAGTCGCGCACGTCGTCGGTCTCCGGTTTGAACGCCGCGCCAAGCGCGGCTACGTTGACCGACGTCAGCGAGCCGCCCGCTAGCTGCCTGGCCAGTTCGACGACTTTCTCCCGGCGCCTGGTGTTGATCATGTCGACCTCGCCCAGGAACCGCAGCGAGTCGGCAACGCCGAGCTCGCTGGCCCGCGCCAGCAGAGCACGCAGGTCCTTCGGCAGGCAGCCGCCGCCAAAACCGAGCCCGGCAGCGAGCCCGCGGTGACCAATCCTGCTGTCGTAGCCGAGCACTTCGGCGAGAGTGACAACGTCGGCGCCCGCGGCGTCACAGAGATCGGCCATTGCGTTGATAAAGGAGATCTTCGTGGCCAGGAACGCGTTTGCCGATACCTTCGCCAGTTCCGCCGTGCCCAGGTCGGTGCTGATGTACGGGGTGCCTGCCTCAATGATCGGTGCGTAGACGCGGCGGAGCATTACGTCCGCTCGCGTCGACATGACCCCGGCGACGAGCCGGTCAGGCCTGAGGGTGTCCTGCACCGCATGGCCCTCCCGCAGGAACTCGGGATTCCAGGCGAGCTCTGCCGCCGACCCCGCGGGAGCGAGGCTGGCCAGGGTGATGGCCAGCCTGGCCGCTGTTCCGACCGGGACAGTGGACTTCCCGACCACGAGCGACGCACGCCTCAGATGCGGCGCCAGGCCTTCGACGACCGCTTCCACGAACCGAGTGTCGGCGGCCAGCGAGCCAGCCAGCTGAGGCGTCCCCACGGAGATGAAGTGCACTTCGCCGAATGCGGCAGCATCTTCCAGCGAGCCGCCGAAGAACAACCGGCCCGATTCGATCCCGCGCGTGAGCAGTTCGGAAAGGCCGGGTTCGAAGAATGGCGCCTCCCCTCTGGCCAGCCTGGCGATGCGGTCCGGACGCGAATCGACTCCGAGCACGCTATGACCGAGTTCGGCCATGCAAGCGGCATGGACGGCACCGAGATATCCGGTTCCGATGACCGTGATTTTCATTCGCCGACCCCGGCTTGGCCCGGCTCAGCACGGAATCCGTCCGGGTTCGCGCACTGGAAGCGCCATGAGTCCTCGAATATCGTCGCCAGGTCACGGCCGGGCCGCCAGCCCCACATCTTCTCGACGAGACCGGCATCGGCGATCAGGCTGGTCACGTCGCCAGGACGGCGGTCCGCGAACGCGTAGGGCACATGGACGCCGCATGTCTCCTCGAAGATCCTGATCAGGTCGAGGACGGAAGCGCCGGTCCCGGTGCCGAGGTTCAGCGCCCGCATTCCGTGCTCGTCGTCGAGGTGCTCGAGAGCGAGCATGTGCGCATTCGCGACGTCCATGACATGGATGTAGTCGCGGATCGCCGTCCCGTCCCGCGTCTCGTAGTCGCTCCCGAATACCTGCAGCTTCTCTTGCTTGCTCGCGGCCACGTGCACCATGTAGGGGACGATGTTGCTCGGCACGCCGCGCGGGCACTCGCCGATCAGACCGCTCGGATGCGCGCCGGCCGGATTGAAGTAGCGCAGAGAAATGACGCTGAGGTCGGGATAGGTACCGCAGGCGGCCTCGAGCATCTGCTCGCAGATTAGCTTGGAGCGGGCGTAAGGATTGACCGGACCCGGCGGATCGTCCTCGGCGATCGGCCTACGGTACTGGTCACCGTAGATCGAGCAGGACGACGAGAACACCATCTTGCGCACGCCGCGCGCCATCATCGCGCGGAGCAGGCTGATCGTGCCGCCAACATTGACGTCGAAGTAATCAAGCGGCACGGCCATAGACTCCGCGACAGCTTTCTTCGCCGCGAAGTGGATCACTGCACTGATCTCGTGAGAGCCGAGGACCTCGTTCAGGCCACCGCGGTCGCGCAGGTCGACAACATGAATAGCCAGCTCGCGGCCGGTCAGGCGGCGGACAGCGGCCAGTGACGGCTGAAAACTGTTAGAGAAGTCGTCAGCGACGACGACATCGTAGCCATGGCGGAGCAGCTCCGCGCAGGTGTGACTGCCGATGAAACCGGCACCCCCGGTCACCAGGACTGACATGCGAACGATCCCTCCTTTGGGAACTGACCAGATATGGCGTGAGGTTCACAGGCCGATCACCGGGATCGCGTAGTGCGGATAGAGCGCGATGGCGGTGATCGCTACGGCTGAGGCACAGAGCGCCAAAGCCACGGCCGCCCGCGCCGTGTCCCACATCGCGGCCAGGAACGAGACGCCCGCAGCCGCGCCGACCTCCACCGCGTGCCTGACCGGAACCAGGATCGCGACGAGGGCGTAGACCGCTCCGCCTAGTGTGGCCAGAAAGACGTAGCCCGCCGCCGCGGTGGCGAGACGCTCACCCGTGATCGCCGCACCCGCCGAGAGCACGCTGATCGCCGTGAAGGGGACCACCAGCTTGGCCGGCAGCGGATCGATGCCGCCTACGCGCTTCGGGGTCACCTTGAACGCCACGGGTCTGGGCCGGACCAGGCGCAGGAGCGCCGCGCAGATACCCAAGGCTACGAACGGCCACCTGGTCAGGCTGTACAGCCAGTTCTCCCAGCTCAACAGCGGCGCACGAGCGGGGCGCAGCAGGCGCCGGCGCCTCAGAAGCGCGGCAATCAGGATCAGCCAGATCGATATCGACCACCAATGGGCGAGGAAGGCGAAGTAGTTGACGTTAATCCAGGGCAGCCCTGTCACCGCCGCTACGGGAGCCAACGCGAGCCCCGCCAGCGTCGTGCTGACTAGGAGGAAATAGTACGAAAGCGCGTACAGGAACCGGAGCCGCAGCAACATCGGCAGGCGGCGCATGTTCACCGGCACCAGGCCAAGCAAGATGGTCGTCAGACTCCGGGCCCACTGGAACTCCTGAACGGTCATCGCGGCGAACGTGTTCGGCCCGTCACCGTGAGCCTCCGCGTCGATAGCAAACGCCCCATGCCACCCGGCCGCGTTCAGCAGAAAGGTAGTCGAGAAATCCTCGGCAAGATCGGGACCGATGCCGCCGATCTGGCGCAGTGCCTCGGTTCGCACCGCGTAGTGCGAGCCGATGCACAAAGGGGCGAGCCCATGGCTGTGACCCAGCTGGAACGCCCCGTGGAAAGTGGCCTCCTTGTGCAGGCGGCCCCTGGCCGCCCATGATCCGCCCGCGTTGGCATCGCAAACGCTCGGCGCGGCCACGTAACCGATCGCGGGGTCGGAGAACGGGCGGACCATCTCGGCTAGGTAGCCAGGACCTGGGACATGGTCACAGTCGAGCTGGACGACGACGTCGTAGGACCGATAGGCCCAGCAGTCGTAGAAATAGGCGAGATTGCCCTCTTTGCATCTTGTCCGGCGCGGCCAGTTCTCTCGCTGGTAGGCGGGCTCCGCGTCGCGTGTCGAGACACTCACGCCGCGCTCGGTGCACCAGTTGAGGATTTCCTTGGTCGGCCGTTCCGAGCAGATCCAAACGTCGAAGGGCAGCGGGTACCGCTGCGCCTGCATGGCCTCGAGTGTCCGCCTGACGACGGGCCAGGGCTCGGACGGAGCGTGCGTCACGGCGAAGGCGACCCTCAGCGCCGGAATGGCTATGTCGGGGTTGACCTTGCGCAGCCGGTTGACGGCCATGATGAAAAAGGCGGGGAACCCAGAAACGTAGGCGAGGACGGCAGAGTTAACCACGAGGCCGAACACGCCTATGCGGTGGGCAGGCTGCAGCCACCACGACCAGAAGATATACAGGCACGCCAACCATGCGCCGGACAGGAAAACTACGGCGGCCTGGTCGCGGCGGTTCAGCGCGTCGGTGAACGTGCTGTGGCGCAGCCGGGGTCTTTCCGTGGTGTGTACGGCCAGGACCGGCCCGCGGCCAGAGAAACGCTTGAGCGACCCGTCTGCGAGCGAGCCGAGTTCAAGATCGAGATACTGAGCGCTGTCAGTGGCAGAGAACTCGGTGCCAGACCGGTGATGGCGGCCACGCAGCACCTGAGCAGGCGACTGCAACTCATCGGCTTCAGGCTCGATGGCCTCTGCGGCGACGACTTTGGGCAAGGGGACAGTGGCCCTTGTGCTGTGCTCTCGAATCAATTCGCGCCCTTGACATCCGATTTGTCTGGCCCAGGTCCGTGGGCGCGTAGGTCAAAATGGATCTTACGGCATCGATCGGGACGCTTATCGCCGAATTTGATAGATAGTCAGGTCAGTGCTGCGCTGCCCTGATGGCTGCGAGCGGTTCAGACGGGCGAGAGGGCGGGCAGCGCAGAATGCCGCCCTGGGCCGGTCACCCGGAGCGCTCGATCACGAAGTCGCACATGGCCTCGAACGCCGCTCTGGCCGGGACGTCGGGGAGCGCGAGTATCTCCCGCCTGGCCAGGTCCGCCCACCGGCGCACGTCCGCCTTGGCCATTTCCATCGCCGGGTGCGCCCTGAGCAGGGCCAGCGTTTCGGACCGGGCGGCGGCGTCAGAGAGGTCGCTGCCGGTCAGCAACTCGATCAGCCTGGCATCGGCCGGGCCTGCTGACCGCAGCGCGTGCAGCACCGGCATGGTCCGCACGCCTTCACGTAGGTCCGTGCCTGGCGTTTTGCCTGATTGGTCGGTCTCGCTGGACACGTCAAGGATGTCGTCGGAAAGCTGGAACGCCACGCCGAGCGCCGCGCAGGCCGGCGCGATCCGGGAGGTGACCACGTCAGGTGCTCCCGCGAACATCGCGCCGAACTGGCCAGAGGTGGCTATCAGCGAGGCCGTCTTCTCCGTCACGACGTTCATGTAGTGCTCGAGCGGGTCCTGGCCCTGGCGCGGCCCGACGGTCTCGGAGATCTGCCCGGCCACGAGGCGGCTGAAGGTCTCCGCCTGGAGCCTGACCGCTTCCGGGCCGAGGTCCGCCAGGATCTTGGAGGCGCAGGCGAACAGGAAGTCGCCGGTCAGGATGGCGACCGAGTTGTCCCAGCGGGAGTTCGCGCTCGGCGATCCGCGCCTGACGTCGGCCTCATCCATGACGTCGTCATGGTAGAGAGTGGCCAGATGCGTCAGCTCGATCGCGACCGCGGCTGGCACTACCCGCTCGTCGTGCGGATCGCCGAACTGCGCGGCCAGCAGCACCAGGGTGGCGCGGAAGCGCTTGCCGCCCGCATCCATCAGGTACGCCGATGTCTCGTC